>JANPDZ010000089.1:0-23529 GCA_031431735.1 Acidobacteriota bacterium
TTGACGTTTATCACATTGATCTGTGGCGCATTGATGAACGCTCGGATGCCGCTTTGGCGGTCGGTTTGCCCGAAATTTTAGAAGATGAAAAGGCTGTTACAATTATCGAATGGGCAGAGCGTTTGAAAGATTTTGCTTTCCCTGCCAAGACTTTTCGCGTTAGAATCGAAGGCGACGGCGATGATGCCCGTCAGATAGAAATTTCCCGCCAGGACGCCAGGGCGCAAAGAGAATGAAGAAGAAAGTTTTGTTAAGTTTTTCAGTTTTGGTTTTGGCATTGCTCTTTGTTGCCTTGAATAAATTTATGTCTTGGGAAAAAACAATCGAAAACCCGCAATTAGTCGTTAAAAAAAGCGAGCGAAAATTAGAGGTTTTCGACAGCGAAAAATTAGTTAAAACTTACCGCATCGTGCTTGGTTTCGCGCCCGAAGGCGATAAGAAACAAGAGGGCGACGGCAAAACTCCACTCGGCGAATTTTATGTTTTTACGAAGAATGACCAAAGCAAGTTTTATCTTTCGCTCGGTGTAAGCTATCCGTCGATTGAAGATGCGGAACGCGGATTAAGAGAAAACATCATTTCGCAGGCCGAACACGACGCGATCATTCAAGCCGTTGCGGATAAGAAAATGCCTCCGCAGGACACGCGCCTTGGCGGTGCGATCTATATTCACGGCGGCGGCACAGAAAAAGATTGGACGTGGGGTTGTCTGGCTCTCAAAGATGAGGAAATGAAAGAGATTTATGACGCGATTCCGCTCGGCGCGAAGATTACGATTTTGCCATAAAATAAATTCCGGATTTCAAATTTCAGATTTCAGATTGCTTCGGCAAAACTTGACTATTGGTTTATAACAACTGATACTTTATTTAAAAGTCAGGTTTAAATTTGGAATTTGAAATCTGAAATCTGAAATTATAGAGGAAAAATATTATGCCATACCCGGAAATTATGATTCACGGAATGCGTCAGGAACTGGCGCAACTAGGGATCGAAGAAACAAAAACACCCGAAGCGGTGATCGAAGCAGTTGAAAATACAAGCGGAACATTGATGGTCATCGTCAATTCGGTTTGCGGATGTGCCGCCGGCGGCGTGCGTCCCGGCATTGCGATGGCGCTGCAAAATTCGGAAGTCAAACCCGACAAAGCAATCACGGTTTTCGCCGGTGCCGATATTGACGCGACCGATGTTGCCCGCGATTATTTCGAAGGCTATCAGCCTTCGTCACCCGCAATCGGTCTTTTGAAGGACGGAAAACTCGTCAAAATGTTTGAGCGCAAAGACCTCGAAGGCCGTCATCCGCTGATGATCGCTCAAGAATTGGTCAATGCTTTCGGCGAAGTCTGCACGAAAACCGAAGCGGCAAATAATTAAAACGACAGTGGGACTTTGAGACGCGGCGACGCGGAGAAAACTCGTCGGAAACGGCGGGTTTTCTATTTGTTGCTAACCTCGCGTAAATTTCGCAAACTGCCTTCGGTGATCAAAAGTTGCGCGATTGCGTAGGTTAGCATAATCAAAATCGGTGCCAGCGTAAAAGGCGCGGCAAAACGGTTGATCGCGAGGATCGAATCCGAAATCAGAAATAGAAAAGTTCCCGCGAGGCATATTTTGCCGAAACTGTGAAGTCTGAAATCGAACGCGAGCAGGCTTGCCGCGAACATCACCGAAATAACAAGCGCGTAAATGGCAACCGGAACGATCAGGTCTTTGATATTTGGAGCGACAAAACCGAAAAGAGCCAATGTATAAGCCGCGATTCCGACAAAGATCAAAGCATTCGGCAAATTAGCGATATTGTTAATTTTTCTGATTGTCCAAAAATAGAAAATGTAAAAAATATGGGCGACGAGAAAGGCGATCAAACCGAAAATAAACAGCGTCTTGAATTGTTTATCGAGCAGCAGGAGCACATCGCCGAGCCACGAAAATACGAGCGCGAAAAATATCAAATGTTTCGCCGAGCCGAGTTTTCTGGAATTGATCGCATAATAAAAAATCAAAATCAGCATCAGCGAAGGTTTTGAAAAATATTGCAATTGAAGGTTTCCCGTGACGTTTGCAAAAATCTCGACGGCGAGCGCGGAAAAATAAATTATCAGTAGAATTTGAAAATTCATAACAATATTTTAACCGATTTCAGATAAGATTGAAGAAAACTGTTGCTTAAACTCGATTGAAGCGGTTAAAATGTTCAGTGACAAGCAATGTTTTCCTTGTCATTAGAATCCAACCAAAATTTTTAATGTCAATAAGTCAAAGACAACATATCAGATTTTCGCTTGACCTTCCCGCAATTCGCTACACTAAATTTGGCGATAAACTGGAAGTTTTGCTTCATCAAATCAGTATCGGCGGATGTCTGCTTGAATGGGAAGAAACTATCTTGACCGGCGAAGTTTTTCGTCTGGAAATTAAACTGCCGAACGGAAACTGGCTGCCGCTTGCCTGCAAAGTGCTTTATAAATTTGAAGACAACGGCATCGGCGCGAAATTTATTGACATCACAAAATTTGAACAAGAACTTGTCAGCCGCATAATTTCGCATAAACTTTCGCAAGCAGGTTTACCGATGCAGATCGATCCGTTTTCACAACCGCCGAAATTTGTCGGCGAACCGCCTAAAAAAGAACCTTCGATCACTGATAACCGCAAACAGAGAGATGAAATGCTCGAAAAAATAATGTCGAGCGAAGCTTAAAGTGAAAAAGTGAAAAAGGGTAAAAGTGAAAAAGTTTGCTTGTTCGTAGGCAATCAAACTTTTACCCTTTTTCACTTTTTCACTTTTAACCTTTTAACCTTTCAGCCATAATTTGTACAAACGAAGCCGATTTGAGTTCAGCCGAACTTAAATCGGTTTTTTGCCGGACTTCTTCTTCGCTCATTGCGCCGCAACCGACGGCGCGAAAATTTACTTCACAGTATTTGAATTTTCCGCTGATTTTTTTACACTATCAAATTCAGGGGAATCGGTCGTTAACTTCCATTCTCCATTTTCTTTGACAAATTTGATTTTGGCACCGTTGGGCATACCTTCGGTTTTAACTTCGGCAATCCCGACATTTCCGTCAATTTTTTCATTACGGACTTCGCAAACTTTATTTGAAACTTGCTCGGTTTCCATATATTCAAGCAGAGTTTTGGCTTTTTCCTCTTTCATTTGCTGTTCAAGATACTTCAAGGTTGCCTGAGCATAAACTTTTCTGAGCGCGGCTTCGTCTTTTTTGGTCATCGCGTCGCAATAGGCTTTGAAAACGGGCGTCAGCGTCGGCGCATTGTTGGTTGTCTGTTCGGGTGTCTTTTTGACGGTGTCTAAAGTCGAATTTGTCGTGCCGCTGTTATTGGCAGCATTTGTCGGCGGCTTGGTTGAATTACCGTTGGTCGTCGTTGGGGATGGACAACCTGTTAAAATGACTGTAAAAATCAAAATTGTGCTAAAAATTAAAAATTGAATACGCATAATTTACTCCAATATTGTTAATATATTTGAAAAGACAAGAGTATAAAACATTTAAGAAAAATGAACAAAACATACCGAAACGAATTTCGCAGACTTTTCTTACTTGAGCATCTGCCTGAACCCATGACGCGATCGGACGCGCATCTCCAAATATTTGATAATTATATTTTTAATACACGGCTTCGGCTGCGCTCTGTCCGTGTTCCCGAAACCAAGCAGTGGTCCTGGATCTTGCAACAAAGATTTGCGATTGACGAAGATTCGGCGCGTTGGAAGCTCGCGGAAATCTATCTGAACGAGATTGAATATCACACGTTTGAAACATTTGAAGGCCGCGAGATCCGCAAAAACCGTTATTTTTACGAGGCGGGCGGCAAGCAGATCGAGATCGATGTTTTCTTAGGCAAACTTTGGGGCTTGAATCTGGCGCGGGTTTGTTTTGAAACGATCGAAGAACTGCGCGATTTCAAATTTCCGTTCGCCGTTTTGGAAGTTACCACGGATAAATTTTTTGAAGGTGAAAATCTGGTAGAAAAGACTTTCGCCGAAGTGCAGCTGGAAGTTGCCCGAATCATCGAAAACACCCACAGCAAGGACACGATCATCGGCGAAATCGCCAAGGAAAACGAATAAATTTTAGAAGCTGTTTAAGAATCAAGAAATAGGACGCGGACGAACACGGATCAAGCGGATTTTCGCGGATTTTTTAAAAATAAATCCGCGAAAATCTGTCCAATCCGCGCAACCAGCGTCCCATTTCTTAAACATCTTCTGATGAGCTTTTTTCTCTCGAAAAATTATAGGCAAGCAGAAAAAATCCCGAAGACATAAATACGAAACGAAGCAGATTGAGCGGTAAATGCCACGCGTCGGGCGAAGTATAGACCAAAACGCCGATCGGCAACTGAAAAAACCAAAGGCTGTATTTTAAGAGTTTTTCCGTCAGAGTTTTCTGCGGCAGGATAAACGCGAGCAGAAAAAGGCTCAGATAGCTGGCGCAAAACTTAGTCATCGAAAAAAGCATCTGCGCGGAAATTTCGGTTTGCTCGATGCGGATGCCGTTAATCGCGCTATGGAGCATCGTCAGAATGTGCAAATCCTCATAATAATCGAGCAATCCGCACAAAAGCATTGCGCCGAGCGCAACACTCGCAATCGCGTTTCTAACTTTATCGTCAGTTTTCAGAGATTGCGGAAGAATGACGAAAAGCGTCGTAAAAACCGTGATGAAAATCAAGTCAATCGTAAAAATAAGGCGTAAAGAACCTTGTGCCTCGATCAGATTTCGGGTGTAGCTTTCGACCGACTGCGTGATCTCGAATTTTTCCTGCGAAACGCCTGTCAAAATCGTCACGAGAAACATCGAAAGAACGCAAAGTCCGGCGATTAGCGAAAGGCGGCTGATGATTTTTGTTGTGATCATGACGTAGCGAATTTTTATCCTTTAGCTTCAATTAAAAATAGGATTAAACGAACTTTTTTAAATGGATAGTTAACTATTTAATGTATGAGTTTTGACAGACTTTTCGGCTGAGTCTAAGGCTAAATAGCCTAACATGAGAGCTAAAACCCTTTTAGGAACTGTGATATCAACACGATAGGCTCCACGCATAAATTCAATTGCCATTGAGAGTTGAAATTCCCATTTATGCGATTTTATTTTTTCGGGAGTATCCATAAATGGAAATATTTTAGGAAAATTACTTATCATCCAATTTATAGCCACAGTAAGAGAATTTCCTGCAATTTTAGAATCGGTAATTTCATTGAGTTCAATTATTGATTTCCCAATTGAAAGCCACGAAGGAAGTTTATTCCACAGATGCGAATTGACTCCAAAATCATATGATGAAAGCAGGAAATCTGCAATAAGCCTTACATAATCGGTTGTCCAGTGGAAGTTACCAAATTCAGCAGTATCAATAATCGTTGGTTGTGGTGTTTCTTGTTTACTAACTAATATATTTCTTGCATGGAAATCTCCATGACATTGACAAATGTAAAAACTACCCGAGATTGAAGACTTTTCGATTTTACCAAATACAATTTTCTTAACTAAAAAATCTTGTATTCTTTCTGCTTTAACTTTCCAATTAGAATCCTTGCCTAAGATTTTGTGAGAACAGACATCTTCTAATTCTTCAAGAGAAAGAAGAATCCTTGCAATTCTGGAGGTTGAAAGATTAATATTATCGGCTTGTATTTTGTCAGATAGAAATGGCTTAGAATAGCCAACTGACATTCCTCCATTGAAGAAAATAGCCTCTAAAACACCTACTAATTTTGCATTATCAGGATTAGAATTAAGCCAGTCCCTTAATGTTACAGTGTTTGAAGCAAATTCTGCTCCAATTGCATACCAATCATTTGAAACAGGAAATTTATCTTCATTGATGGGTAAGTAATGAACGAATAGCTTTGGAGAATATGTGCCCAGCGGTGGACGATTTTTAATTTCTCCTAGCAGTATGTTTTTGTCTTTGTTAATTTTAATCAAATGGGAAGCTGGGGGCTTGTCTTTTTTATGAACATTCATTTGTAAAACAAATGCACCAGAAAAACCGGGTGCTAAATATGTAGCATCCATGGTTTTAATTCCAACTGTTTCGGTTAATATCTGTTTATACAAAGACTTGATATTACTTTCTCCAATAGCGGAGATTATATTATCTAGTTTTGGATTTTGATCATATTTCAGTGTAATAGGGTCTGTGATGATATTTCTCTCGAAACATTTTCTAATTACTACGTCAAATGTTTCGTCTAAAACATTTGCATTTTTGATTTTGCTTCTGTGAACAAAATGATCGGCAAAAGTTGAATTCAGTATATCGTCTTTCAGTGTTGGAAATTTAGTAGCATCTCCCATACTAATAGCCACGATAACGCAATTACTTGTCTCTCTTATTTCCTTTATTATACTCTCACCAATATTTTCCTTTACTTTTGCATCAAGCATATCGACAATACAAAGTTGATAATCAAATTTGTTATTAAGAAGTAAATCGAATACGTCTTCAGACTTGGAAAAATAATCTTTTGAAGAATCATGAATTAGTTCGATTTCGCTAAACCGCTTATTCCAATAAAAACGAAATAACTTCCAAAATAGTGTGTATTCATCGAAATCATCATCAAAGAAAAAAACTTTTAACTTATTCATATTTATCAAAGGTAATTACTGTCTAAAATTGTTTCTATTTTAACAATTGCAATCTTACTTCATAAGACCACTGATCATTACTACCGTCCAGTTTTCTGCCACTTATCTTACTTTTGAAATCTTTGAGTTTTTGATTTAATGATAAATACCCTAACCCTTTTCCTGGTATGCGATGTTCGGTACCAGTATTTTTTGCACACAAAACTATTACATCTTCAGTGTCTGTCATTTTTTCTAATTCCCAATGAATAAAAATAGTAGTGTTGTTAATTTCAGAATCTTTACAAGCATTTTCAATTATTTGTTCAATACAGTTTTTAAGAAGTTCTTGATCGCAAAAAACTGAGCATTCGTCATTCAATTCAAAACTAGATGTAAAATTAAATCTTGCTGATTTCATTTCTCCATCTATAGTACGCAAACACTCTCTTAGATCGGTTGGACAGTTTTTGATAACTTTCAAGAATTTGGCTTCTGCATCAGATTCTGCTCCAGTGTCAATCTCAAGAAAGAAATCACTCCACCATTTTACTTCATCAACATAATAACTAATAGTTTCACTTTTAAGACTATTTAGATTATTGTAAATATAGATAATACCTTCCCGAAGAATTTCAGTACTTTGATCAATATTTTCTGCCAAACCAAATAGTTTTCGCAGTCGAATATTATCTTCGGGTAAAAATTTACTACTGTAAAAATCTCCTAAAAAAACATCTTGAAGTCGAGATAAATAAGGGAAGAGGTTTGTGCTAAGGAATTTCTGGCATTCCTCCCACTTAAATAGAGCTGTATTAATTTCGTCCTTTGTTGGGTAGAGTTCGGGTTCTTGTAATCCGGTAATCACAAAATAAACAAAATTCATAGCAGTTAACGCATTTTGATGAGATCTCATTGGATTTTTATATTTTAAAAGCAGGTCAGTCCAAACGTCCGTTATTGATTTTTTTAGTAAATCCTGTTTATTTATTCTGTAGTCGGTATTTCTAATCAAACTACTGATTGCAAAGTGATATTCAATAAGTTCTGAATGCTCTGGTTTTTCTTTTCCATCAATTAACTCGTCTTGACAAAGTAATAATTGCTTTTGAATTTGACTTATAGTTCCTTCCGATTCTAAGAAATCCTTGTTTATGTATGAATAAAGATCATATAAAAGTTGTTGGATAAGGGAGTAGCTTCCAATAAATTTCTTAAAAAATTGATGCAAGTGCGAAACGAATTCTATAACTGAGACTACCCGCAAGACAATAAGTGCTTGCTGAATTACTTGATCAGATAAACCTTGATTGTTATTTATTATGTAAATGGCAATCTCAGTAACTATTTTTCTTAAATCTTGATAGCGAAGCGGATGTAATTTTAGCCAATTTGGATCCAATGAGAGAGCACGAATCCAAGCTACCTTCTCATTGATATTGTTTGATTCAGAGAGTTTTTTGAGGTCACAATAGACTTCATATCTTTTTTCAGTTGAATAAAGAGCCAGACTTAGTTCTTGCCAAATTTCTAAAAAATGGACAGATTCGGCACTTTCAAGCCTTTCATCGTAAACGTCTTCAAATTTGTTTGAAAAAATACTCTCAATGTCCTTAAATTGTAGGGATTTTTGGCGTTTCTCCGCATAGTTTTTAAGAATTCTAATTTGACAGTTTTCTGAATCTTTCTGAAAGTTGTTCTGAAGATTGCATAAAGGACATTCAGTCGGCATATAAAAGCGCAGGTTTAAATGGCTGAAGAATTCTATTTTTACAGGAATCGTTTTTTGAATAGTTTTGAGTTCTGTTATATTTTCATCCTTTTCGTCAAAAAAACTGGGTTGGGCAATATCCGAAGTAAATTCAATGCTCTTGCAGGTTTCTTCCCGATAAAAATTTTGGATTTTCGTCAAAGCCAATTCCTCATTCGGATGCATCTGGCTAAGAAAAGCCATAGCAATTACATTATCCGCACCGGACTGAATTGCTAATCGAATTAGTTGCTGAATAGTTCCAGAGGTCAAAGCCCCCCAATCAACAATAATTACCTTAGTACCTTGTTTTAACTTTTCAACCTCACTAGGAAATACCCATTTACCTCCTAATGGAGCTCTCTGTATCTTTTTAATGTTATATTTTTTATTATTTTCCTCAATAAACTTATCTCTTAATGATTCCGCAAAAAGCACTGCAAATTTGTCTGGTGAAATATGCCAAATTTCAACAGCTTCAAAATAAGAATTTTCTATGTCCGATAATTTTTTCTCAGAAATAGTTTGCTGCTGATAAACTAACCACTCATTTGCACAGCTATAAAATAAATTTACAATTTTATCACTAATACTACTTTGCTTTTCGATTGTTTTTTGTCCATTTACATAAGACAAGAAATGCTTACCTGTTGCCCCCCTTACATGTCCTAGATAAAGTGTATCGTCATTTGTTTTGCACCATTCTAAAAATTCTTCCTGAGAGATTTTGTATTTAATTGAACGTGGGCTATTAGAGTTATTTAATGACAAAGGTCTTCTTAAGATTGGATCTACGTTAATTAGATTCTCAATGGCATCTTTTTTTAGAGCGATATTGATTTTAGTAAGACTACTAATTCTGAATTTTTTTCCCAGACATTCAATCTCATCAATTGAATTATCACTTCTTGCATCAAATACACAAACTATTTCGCTCGGAAATGTTCTCCACCTTATCAGTTTTGCTAAAATGTGTTTTAAGGTGTTAGATGTCATCACAATATTGGCACAAACGATAACTTTTTGCTCTGATTCAATGGAAACTAAATCTTCATTTTCAAATATTCCCAATCCGCCACTTAACGAAACTATTTTACTATTTTCATTTAGAGACTTTGTGAAATTATCAACAAATTCGTACGAAGTGTTATCAATTCTGGCAATTGTTTGGTTTTCGTCAACTATTTCACTAGAGGACATTTTTAATTTACATGACATCGCAAATGCCGCGAGGTTTACTAATGACTCGTCTTTTAATAAATCTTCAACATTTATCCATCGGTTTACTAGTTCTAAGGTCGGAATTCTAAAAACCCCCCTTTCAACGCTTTCAGGTGAAGCATTTTCAACAAAATCTCTTAGAAGGGTTTCAACATGATTGATAGTCTTTTCAAAAATATGTTTTGAAGTAAACCGAAGTTGAACTCTATTCTCGGCAAATTCAATTATATCGGGCTGGTCTCTAAGCAAACCTGTAATTGATTTGTAATTTATATTTTGGGATGTAAATTCATTTAACTTCTCTAAGGCTATTGAGCAAGTTGGAACTTTAATCAAGTTTGAGAATATCCGGCGTATAATTTGGTGACCTGCAAACCATTTGGCTTCTCCTCTTCTATCAAGAATCAGAATTGGGTCTGCAACATTTTTATTCTCTACTTTTGTTTTATTTTGCTCAGAATTTTCTGATTCCCAGTATAAACTAGCTGATTCAAAGGAGCCGTCGAGTTGCTTCCAATTCCTGTTTAACGCAATAACAGCAAGGGCACCATGATTTGCTAAATCTGCACAGATTACTAAAAGATTGTAAAAAAATGACTGAGTATTCTTTGACGAATCCAATGGAATATTATCAATAGCGAGAATTACGCACTTTGAGTCGTTGATAACTGATTTAGACAATTTTTCAATGAGTAGATGCTGAAAATTATCTGGTAAAGTGGTATTAGAAGCTGCATCAAAAAATAACAAATCAAAGCTGGGTTGGTTTGTGCTTTTTGTTTCTGGCAGGAGAATGGGTTGATTTGATTGAAGACTAGGAATTAAACAAATATCTACAAATGTGCCGAACAAATAACGAGGCTTTTTCTCTCCTTTTTCTGCCTTAGAACTGCCAAGACCATGAACAACTGATACAAGTGAGTCATCGGATCTAATGGTTAGAAAACCGTGATACGACCTTACGCACCTATTAATCCGCCACAAACCTCTTGTACCTCTTTTTATTCGAGATTTTTCAAAGTCACTTGTTGACCAACGGTTCAAAGACCAAAGAAGAACCTTATCATTTTCTGTTGCTTCTTGATTTTCAAACTTGGGTATCTCATTTTCTCTTTCTGGAGTGAAATATTCTTTTAAAACTTGCGGAATGCCTAAACCAGAATCACCAACAACAATTCTTACAAATTTATTATCGTTAATATTGGCTTGGTCTCTAAACTCGCTGTCGGTATTAGTCGAATCTTCATTAAAATCTCTATACTTTCCAACATCAAGTTGCTCAATAAAATTCTCCAAAAATTTGTGATAATTTTCAGGACGGAATTGATAACCATTGTCAAGAACAATTGCTCCAACTAAAGCAAATGGTCTGCATGATACATTGCGAGATTTTGAGTCATCTGCATAATTGTAGACATTTTCTACTAATTCATTAAGCAAAGTTCCCGCTAACATCTTTGCGTCATCTTTATTTAAGCCTATTTCTTCTAACCCTAAAACAGCAGTTGCAAACTTTTGTGATTTTAACAATTCTTCTTCAGTCTGCGGCTCAAACCACGTCATTGGAAATATCTTTTTTAGAAGATACTCAAATTTATCTGCTTTTACTACATTAGTATTCTCCGACTTATTCTCTGAATCCAAATCACTGCGTCTATCAAATGTATAATCAATGTCAATAAGTTTCTTAGCATTGGGGACATGTTCGACCTTGATAGCATCAATAAACCCAGATACTTTCATAAACCTAAGTGCTTTTTCGCGTCTTACGACGCGATGTCTCACAATTTCAACCAATTCATTTTCCGATAAATGTTTCTCTATAAATTCTTCTTCGCCGATTCTTTCGCGGATAAGTGGTAAAGCTATATCTACCTTGATACCGTGTCTTGCTGCCCCTTCAATTAAGAGTGCTACTTGTGCTAACGCGGAAAACTCGGCAAATTCTACTTTTGACAAGTCAATAAACAAACCATTTTTTAGAACTTCTTTAGTCCAACCCTTAGCTCCTAGCGTAGTAGGGGATGAGCCTCTTAATTTTGTTTCAAATTCAGAACACGTTAAGAGTCTTTCAAAACGAATTATTTTTTGGTATTGGGAATCATAACTCATTTTTGAATAAAGAATAAGTCTTTGAAAAATAAAAAATAAATTGAGTATCTAAATCCATTACTGGGCGGTATGAGAATTGCTTAAGTCCGAAAGAAATGTAAAACAGACTAATAGTCTGTTTAATTGTCACATATTTCGTAACCTTAAAGTAGTGTCGGGCAGTTGGCAGACTAACAGTCCGCCATACATTTTCAGCAAAACTTGCCAAGTTATTATATTCACCTTCATCGGCAATTTCTATGCCGCTCACTAATGATCTAAATCCACATAATTATACATTAAACTGAAACTAAAACAATTCGTCCAAAGCTTCTTCCAGATTTCGCACGCCGACAAACCCCTCATTCCTAAAAGTTTTTCCAAACCTTTTTTATTCGACATCGGCAAAATTAACTTCTTAAAACCGGGCGATTGCCGATAGAAAATCAAGCGGCTTTTAGTTTTTCGGAGATCGCATTTAAGAATGCCGGATTATTTACGAGTTTTTCGGCAACGGTGTCGAGGAGGTTTTGTTCTTCTGCCAAATCGCGCTCCATAATTGCCCGCAACTCTTGATTGATTTGCGTTTGATACGGCGCGGCGTTGGAATTTTCGGCGCGTTTTTTGAAATGTTGTAAAACGTCGTAATCAATAAACATCGTCATTTTTATTTTCGCCTCGCGCGGATTTATCTGGCGCGTTCGGCGGCGGAAAATATGTTTGCCGACCGATGGAATCGCTTCTTCGTTAATTCCGCGGACTTTCATTTTGTCATAATCTTCCTGGGTTGTTTCCAGAATATATTCGCGTGGTTTATCCGAAATATCCTGAATTGAATTTTTCTCGTTCATAAATTTCCTTTTCGTCGGGTTCGGCTAATCGCGCCGAAATAATGCGGCAGATTTCGCCAAAAAATTCTTCGTTTTGTATTGTATAAATGGCATACAAAACTCTGTTTTCGCCTTCACCGATACACGAATAACGCTTTTCAACTGCGGTTGAATGTTGATCGTCATATTCTTCCAAAGCAAAATAGTCCTGAATTGCCCGACTTGCTTCTTCAAAATCAATACCATCATGACTTTTGAAATTCGCCCGCTCTTTATTTTCGTCCCAATCAAAAATCATATTTTATTATACAGACATTTTCCGACTTATACATATTTTAAAACAATTCGTCCAATGCTTCTTCCAGATTTCGCACACCGACGACGCGCATTCCCAAAAGTTTTTCCAAGCCTTTTTTATTCGACGCGGGCAAAATCAATTTCTTAAAACCGAGCGTTTGCCTTTATAGATATTCAAGCGGCTTTTAGCTTTTCGGAAATCGCATTTAAGAATGCCGGATTATTCACCAGTCTTTCGGCAACGGTGTCGAGGATGTTTTCTTCTTCCGCCAAATCGCGCTCCATAATTGCCCGCAACTCTTGATTGATTTGTGTTTGATACGGCGCGGCGTTGGAGTTTTCGGCGCGTTTTTTGAAATGTTGTAAAACGTCGTAATCAATAAACATCGTCATTTTGATCTTTGCTTCACGCGGATCTATTTTGCGCGTCCGGCGGCGGAAAATATGTTTGCCCGGCGGCAAAATATCGTCTTCCGTCCAGCCTTTCGCCATCGCTTCGTCATATTGCTCCTGCGTAACTTCTAAAATTCTTTCTTCGGGATTTTTATTGTTTTTGTTGTCCATAATACACATTTTGTTCAGGCTTCTTGCCTTTTCGGGCGGAAATTATACGAATTATTTCGTTGCCCTCAACGTCAAAGCGAATCGTGTATGAAACCCGTAATAATCTTTTGCTTGAGTTTCCGATACAAACAAATCGCTTCTCTTCAACAGTTGAATGCTTTGCATCAAAGAATTCAAAAGCATTGTCATCGTAAAATGCTTCGCTTGCTTCATCGAAATCAATACGGTCGTGATTTTTGATGTTCTCGCGCTCTTTATTTTCGTCCCAATCAAAAATCATATTTTATTATACAGACATTTTCCGACCTATACATACTAAAACAGTTCGTCCAATGCTTCTTCTAAATTTCGCACACCGACGACGCGCATTCCCAATAATTTCTCCAAGCCTTTTTTATTCGACATCGGCAGAATTAACTTCTTAAAACCGAGCGTTTGCGCTTCGCGGGCGCGCGATTGCGCTTGCAAAACGCCGCGCACTTCGCCAGTCAGACCGACTTCGCCGAAAACTGCCGTTTCGGGCGGGATCTGCAAGTTTCTAAAGCTCGAAGCGATTGCCGCGATAACGCCGAGATCCGCCGCCGGTTCGTCAATTTCAAGACCGCCTGCGACGTTGACGAAAACGTCGTCGCCGGCTAGTTGGAATCCGAGACGTTTTTCGAGAACGGCGATCAAAAGGGAAGTGCGATTGTAATCAAAACCCTGCGCCATTCGTCTTCCGGTGCCGAATTTTGTGCCTGAAACAAGCGCCTGAATTTCGACGAGCATCGGGCGCGTGCCTTCCATACAAACCGTGACGACCGACCCCGACGCGCCTTCGGGACGTTCCTGCAGGAAAACTTCCGACGGATTACCGACCGGTTTTAAGCCTTCATTGGTCATCTCAAAAATGCCGATCTCGTTTGCCGCGCCGAAACGATTTTTGGTGGCGCGGATGATGCGGTGATTGTGATGGCGGTCGCCTTCAAAATAAAGCACGGTGTCAACGATATGTTCGAGCGCTTTCGGTCCGGCAATTGAGCCGTCTTTGGTGACGTGACCGATCAGGAAAACGGGTGTTCCGACTTGTTTGGCGAAGATCATAAACGCGCCGGCGACTTCGCGGACTTGGCTGACCGAGCCGGGAGCGGATTCGATCTTTTCGCTGAAAACGGTTTGGATCGAATCAACAATCACATAATCGGGTTTTAATTTATCAATTTCCGCCAGAATATTTTCGAGATTTGTTTCGGGCAAAAGATATAGATTTTCGGCATTAACGCCAAGACGCTCGCCGCGCATTTTGATCTGTCGTTCGCTTTCTTCGCCCGAAACGTAGAGAACTTTTGCATCTTTTTGACTAAGATTATCGGCAACCTCAAGAATTAAGGTTGATTTACCAATTCCCGGTGAACCGCCGATCAACACAAGCGAACCGGCAACAATTCCGCCGCCTAAAACGCGGTCGAATTCTTCGATGCCGCTTGAATTTCGGGCGTCGTCCTGCGATTCGATGTCGCCGTATGAAATTGGTTTGACAACGCGGAAAGAATCAGCGCCGATTCTTGTGTTTGACGTGACGGCTTTGCCCGTCATTTGCGGGGTCGGACGAAATTTTTCTTCCGTAAAAGTGTTAAACTCGCCGCAGTCAGGACAGCGGCCGTTCCATTTGCGCTGTTGTCCGCCGCAGTTTGAGCAGACGTAAATTGTCGCCGGTTGTTTTGCCATTTATTTTGAGCTTTGATCACGCGAAGAATTACCGTTAAAAGTGTAGCGAGCCTCAAGAATATAATATTTCGTTCCGTATTTTTCAAACTTGAGTTCGGCAGTTCCTTGTCCCTTTACTCTGAAACCCGAAGTATAAGCTCCGTAAAATTCAGTGCCTCCGTCCATCGTAAAAGGCGAATTAACAGTTATGAATTGCGGCGAATCCGGTGTCCCGACCAATAATTGAGCGGAGCTGCGAATTCTCCAAATGCTGCCGGCATACCAAACAGGCGAGAATAAATTGCTGTTGATGTATAATGCGCTGCCGTGAGGCGGCATTTTCACCCGATACTCAAAATCACCGTCGGGCTGTGCGGGATGATCTAAAAAAACATTGTTGAGTTGTTCGGCCAACATTATAAATTCCATTTGCGGCATCCGCATTTTCCCGACCAGATAATATCGCTGATAAGTCTGATAACCCGGCGTTCCGTATGAACTTCCACCGACAAAAAGCTCACCCGAAACTATTCTGACGGGAAGCGCGTTCGTGCTTGAAAAGAGCAAAAGAATTAATGCCGGCAACATCACGGATCGAAACGAAATTTTCATTTTGCAGACCTCGGACTAAAATTTGAAAAATGCCAACAAAAAGTTTATCAAAATGCGGAGCGGTTTGACATAAAAGAGAAGCGTTTTGGTTTTTCGCCGCAATTTTGTATGCTCAAACAATGCCTGCTCCATCAATTCACGCATTTGCTGAAAAAGTTGCACTGATTACCGACGGCGAAAATCCGATCGGCCGCGCCGTCGCTTTGCAACTAGCTTTGCAAGGTTCGTATGTGATCGTCGGTTTTGCCAATTCATCGGAACAAAATAAACGTGCCGTTGTCGAATTGCAAAATTTGGGAACGCTCGCCAACGCCGTCGAAGCCGATATTTCTACGGCGACAGGCGCGAAAAAGCTCGTCGCAGAAGTCGAAAAAATGTTCGGGCGCATTGATTTGCTCGTCAATTGTTTGAAATTTCGTAATGATTCGACATTTGATGAAACAACGGAAGAAGTTTTTGAAAAATCTTTTGATACAAACTTGAAAGCGGCTTTTTTCGTGACGCAGGAAGCAGTTCGGTTAATGAAAACGCGTCCGAAGCCAAAAATTGTCAATGTCGTTTCGGCGTTGGACACAGACGCCACGTCGCAGAATGGTTTGTTTGCCGCATCGCAAAAAGCTTTGATCGGTTTGACCGAATCGCTTGCCAAATCTTTGCCCAAGAATTTTCGCGTCAACGCCGTTGCCGTCAGCGAAAAGCCGGGGAAAAACGAAAACCTTGATGCCGAATTGTTTCGCCCGAAAGCGGGCATTTCCGAAGACGACACGGCGCGGACCATTTTGTTTTTGCTGTCGTCGGAAGCGATTGGCTTGAACGGTCAGATTTTAAAGGTCGAATAATTTAGGAGAAAAAGCTAAAAACCGAGTCTTTTTTTTCCGAAAGGTCAAAGCGCGAAAGTCTGATGCGAAATTCCGCCCGTTTCAAAATTGACCAATCTTCTCTTTCGGCAATTGTGCCGTGAACTTCGCGTAAAAGTTGGAGAACTTCTTTGAGTGCGAGTTTGTCGGGTAATGATTTTCCTTTATTAATTTTAATTCGATATTCAGCAAATAAAATGAAGGGAATCACAAAAATTGCAAAAATAACTGCAGGTTGAGTATTAAAAAATAATAAATGTTGAGTATTAAAAAATAAATAAATAATGATTGTAAAAAGTATACAAAGAATTTGATACGATCTCCAAACAATTATAAAGTAGAAGTAGTTGCTTTCTTTTTTATCAACTTTTTCTTTCAAATCCTCAGCAAGTTTCAAAAGGCTTTCCAAATCTTCCTCGCTACTTAATTTGATTTGCTCGACTTTGCTGGTTTCGCGTTTGGCATCCGCGTTTTCGTCCACAATTTCGACATAATCTTCCAAATCTTCTTCAGAAGTTTTTTTGCCTTTGCGGATTTTGTTTTGGATATTTGCTTCTGCCGTCGCCATATTTTTTTACTTGCTGTAATTTGCCATTTCGTCGGCAAAATTAGCGATGAAATGGTCGCGTTCGTCAACTTTCAATACGCTTGGTTGTTTTTCGTTGTTCCACTCAAAATTGTCTAACCAAGCGCAGACCGGAACGGTTTCCCAACGAAAATTGTCTGTCCCGACCCGGATTTGCAATTCTTTCAAGCGTTTGACAAATTTGCTTTTGCCGTGCGGCGAGTAATATTCCCGCGCTTCGTCAAGTTTATCATAAAACAAATCAACTTTTGTAACCGCCACCAATAACCACTTCGGCTTTTGATGTTTATGAATTGATTGGCGAATGTTTTCGCAAGTTTCGTCCAAATCTTTAAGTTCTGCTTCGAGTTGATGCTGTCGAAACTGTTCGATTGTTTCGAGTCCGGTTTCTTTTATCAGCAGATTTCTGGCAACCGAACTTCGTTCTTCGATAAATCCGTTTGAAACGACGTGAATAACACCGTCAACGCTTTTTTTGCCAAGAAAAATTTCGTTTATTCCTTGCACACGCGGGCTGTCAATCTGTCCTGGCAGAACTGAAATCGCCATTCGCTTATTTGATTTACGAACTTTTCCTTTTTCAACCGATTGCGAAGGCTTCGGCGGTTTGTAGCCTTGCTTAAAGCCTTCGCCTCTCAAATAATCAAACAAAACCGATTTACCTGCACCTGCTAAACCTGTCAAGGCAATATTCTTTTTGCCGAAAACTTTTCGCCAAATATCTCTGAAATCTTCACGGCTTTTGTAGCTTTCTTTGAGAGCCGGAAGCAACCAAGTTAGATGTTCAAACATAAATATGATTTTCTCATTAGGCGATTTGATAATACTCCGTAGAAAAATTATCGTCAATAATTATTTTTATCGGACAATCTTCGTTATTGTTTATATTAATGTTCGTGATAAAATTTTTATAGGATGAAAGTTGACGTTCTCATAATCAGAATCGGATTTATTGCTCTGCTGATATTATTCGGCTATATTCTCAATCCGTTTGAACATACCCATCGCTTTGGTTTTAGCGAACTGAGCAATGATTCACGACCGTATTTTTCCGGCGTTTTCGGGGCAGTTATCGCTTTGTTAATTATCGCTTTTGAGATGCGTGTCGCGCGGGCTTCGCTGAAAACGCTGATTGGCGCGGCAATCGGCTCGATTTTAGGAATTCTCGGCGCATTTTTGATCGGAATTTTGATCTCGATTCAGAAAGAAGCCGCGGTTTCCGCCGAAATGCAGACTTTTTTAACGATTTCGCTCGCCTTTTTTATGGGTTATATCGGTTTAATGGTCGGCGCGGCGAAGGGCGATTATCTCGATCTATCGGTACTTGGCGGAATTTTCAGTGACAAAGCCGCCGTCCAACAGGATCTGCGGATTCTCGATACGAGCGTCATCATTGACGGGCGCATTGCCGACGTTGCCGAAACGGGTTTTCTTGGCGGGACTTTGATCATTCCGCAGTTTATCTTGACGGAATTACAGCAGGTTGCCGATTCGCCCGATTCATCAAAACGCCAGCGCGGACGACGCGGACTCGATATGTTGCAACGTCTTCGCAACAACTCGAAAATTGATATTCAGATCATTGAAACCGATTTTCCGGCCGTTAAGGAAGTTGATCTCAAACTTATCGAACTCGGCAAACAGCTCGATGCCGTAATCGTCACCAATGATTTTAATTTGAACAAGGTTTCGCAATTGCGCGGCGTGTTGGTTTTGAACATCAACGAACTCGCCAATGCCTTGAAACCTGTCGTCTTGCCCGGTGAAGCGATGCGCGTTTTTATCTTAAAAGAAGGCAAGGAATATAATCAGGGCGTCGCGTATCTTGACGATGGCACGATGGTTGTCGTTGATAATGCGCGGAAACTAATCGGCAAAACCGCCGATATTGCCGTGACAAGCGTTTTGCAGACGACCGCCGGAAAAATGATTTTCGGCAGACTTTGGGAAGATAATATGGAGAACGCGGATTCTTCGGTCAATATCCACGATTCGCGCTCGGCAACTTTCCGCAAGGCGACCCGCGAACTTCGCCAGACAACGATTATCGAAGAGATGGATTAATAAAGTAGGCAGTGGCAGTAGGCAGTAGGCAGTAGGCAGTTGCACTTTTACTGCCGCGACCACGTTTCAACTGAGAATTTGTTAGCAGGTTGCAGTGGGCAGTAGCACTTTTACTGCCAACTGACAACTGCCAACTGCCAACTGATATGAACACAGCAATCATCGTTGCCGCCGGGAGCGGCAGAAGATTCGGCGGTGAAAAGCCGAAACAATTTCTCGAAGTCGGCGGCAAACCTCTTTTAATTCACACGCTCGAAAAATTTGAAAATTGTCTGCTGATCAACGAAATCATCCTTGTCATTGCTTCAGACCAACTGATAAATTACAGAAACATCGCCGCCAAATATCATCTGCGAAAGGTCGCGAAAATAGTTTTCGGCGGAAAAACGCGGGCTGAATCTGTTTTTAACGGATTCAGGGTGATTGAAAGCTCGACCGCTGAAATCGTCGCCGTTCACGACGGTGCGCGTCCGTTTGTCACAAACGAAGAAATCATCGGAACAATCGAAAAAGCAATTGAAACCGGCGCGGCGTGTCTGGTCGCGCCCGTTACAGATACCATAAAATTAGTTGACGACGGAAAAATCGTCGGGACGGTTGAACGCGCCAAGCTCCGGCGTGCTTTGACACCGCAGGCGTTTCATTTTGAAATTCTGCGAGATGCACTTGGCGGCGCGGATCTGAGCGAATCGGCAACCGACGAATGTTATCTCGTCGAAAAGCTCGGCTACAAAATATCAACTGTCGAAGGAAGCGCGAAAAATATTAAAATTACGACGCGCGAAGATTTCGCTGTTGCAGAAAACTTTTTAAGAGAAATCACCAATGTTTAGAATCGGTCAAGGTAATGACATACATCGGCTTGAAACGGGCAAACCGTTGTTTTTGGGCGGAGTTTTGATTGAATCAGACCGTGGCGCGGTCGGGCATTCCGATGCCGATTGTCTGTCACACGCCGTTACGGACGCTCTTCTTGGCGCGTTGGCACTCGGCGACATTGGTTCGCATTTTTCCGATAAAGACGAGCGGTGGCGCAACGCCGACAGCTTTGTTTTTTTGCGATGTGCTTTTGATTTGATAAAAGAAAAAGGATTTGCGGTCGTCAATGTTGATTCGACCATCAGCCTCGAAACGCCTCGGTTGCGTCCCTTTATTGACGAGATGCGCGAAAATCTGGCGGATGTGCTTGAAATCGAAGTAGATTGCGTTTCCATCAAAGCCAAAACCGGTGAGAAGGTGGACGCAGTGGGAAAATCGGAAGCCATCAGAGCCGACGCGATAGTTTTACTAAAAGCAATTTAAAAAGCCCGACTGATCGGGCTTTTAAATAATTCAGAGCGGAAATTTTATTCAACAACCGCGCCGTAGTTTCTGCTGATGCGGAGAACTTCCATCCATGTTCGATTGATTTCGCTATTTAAGCGTCCTTCCGTGCATTTGGACGAAGTCGGATCAACTTCCTTGAGAAATTCGCCGTAATTGCGCCACGCCTTCATATGTTCACGCCACGCATTTTGAAAATCCTGCGGGAAACGGCTGGCATCCATATTCGATGAAGTGATCGAATAATTCATCACAGCATCAGCAAACTCGGCAGAATAACGTTCGTTATCCGTTTCACGCAGACTGCTGATTCGATTCATACGGTTTTCGCCGTTGCGAATATCCCGCAAAAGAAAAGATTCAATTTCGTTTGAATTACTGTTCCTGTATTGCGACCGGTTGGTGTAAACATACTGAACAGCAGATGCCGGGAAAATGATTCTGACCAAACCGGCAGAGAAAATAAATGTAGCGATAAATGCGACGATAGCGGTGATAAATCTTGTATTGCTCATAAATTCTAAAACCTCTCAAAAACCTCTTTTCTATTATGTCTTAATTTTTTCAAAAAGGGAACATTTTTTTGACGAAATTTTGAAAGAATTTTGCTAAAGTTTATTTTGATGAATCCACAAGACTTAATCCGCAAGAAACGCGATGGGGAAAGATTTTCGGGCGAGGAAGTGAACGCTTTTATTTCAGGCGTGTGTGACGGCAGTTGGGCCGATTACCAGATCACCGCGCTTGTGATGGCGATGTTCATTCACGGTTTGAATCACGCAGAACAAAACGCGCTGGTCAGATCAATGCTCGAATCAGGGGAACGTTTGGATTTCTCCGATATTGATGCGCCGAAAGCCGACAAACATTCGACCGGCGGCGTCGGCGACAAAACTTCTTTGATAATTGCCCCGCTCGCGGCGGCGTGCGGCGTTGCCGTGCCGATGATCTCAGGTCGCGGCTTAGGACACACGGGCGGAACGCTCGACAAACTCGAATCAATCGAAGGCTATAATGTCCGTCTGACAAAATCGCAAATCAAGCAAACAATCAAAAAATGCGGCTTTGCGCTCGCCGGACAAACACAAAGACTTGTTCCCGCCGATCATAAGCTGTACGCGTTGCGCGATGCGGCTTCGATGATCGAATCGGTGCCGCTGATTGTTGGTTCGATTATGTCGAAAAAACTCGCCGAAGGTTTGGACGCGCTTGTTTTGGATGTCAAAACCGGAACCGGTGCGTTTATGGAACATAAATGGGACGCGCAGGAACTCGCCAACGCACTGGTCAAAACGGGAAAAGATTTCGGCGTCCGCACCGAAGCCTTGATCACGGATATGAATCAACCGCTCGGCAAATATGTTGGCAATGCGCTCGAAGTTTACGAATGTATTTGCATTATGAGCGGTGAAATTGACGAAGCGATGCAGCCCGTTCTTGATCTGTCAATCGAACTGACGGCGCGAATGCTGGTTTTGACGGGAATCTCAAAAGATGTTGACGAAGCAAGCGCGGTTTGTCTTGAGAAAATATGGGACGGTTCGGCACTCGAAAGATTTAGCCAAAATATCGAACTGCAAAAGGGAAATCCGAAGATCTGCGACAAACCCGAAATGCTTTTTGAGAAAAAGATTCTGCAAGTTCCGGTGAATGCTATAACCAACGGTTTTGTCACCGAGATTGACACGCGCGGCATCGGCGAAGCGGTTTGCGCGATCGGTGGCGGACGTGTGCAGGTCAAAGACACGATTGATCACGCGGTTGGGTTCGCTTGCGGGAAAAAACTCGGTGATGAAGTGAAAAAAGGCGAGAGTTTCGGGACAATTTTCTGCCGAAACAAATCACAAGCTGCTGCGATTAGCGAAAAACTGCAAAATGCGTATAAAATAGGCGTTGAAAAACCGCAAACATCGGAACTTGTCAAAGAAATAATTTCGTAGGAAAAATCATTATGAGAATTCGTTTTATTGTAAAAATCTCTCTTCTTTGCTTTGGATTGTTTTTAATCTCTTCGTGCGGTTCGCGCATCGAAGCGCAGAAGCAATGTCAGATCAAGGTCGGCATCGTTTTTGACATCGGCGGCAAAAATGACCGTTCGTTCAATGCGGCGGCGTGGGATGGTGTGCGGCGTGCCGAAAAGGAATTGCCGATCTGTCTGTATGATGTCGAGCCGGGCAATCCGACCTCGATCGAACCGGCGATGCGGGCATTTGCCGAAAAGGATTTCGATTTGATAGTTGGTGTCGGTTTTGCGCAAGGTCCGATCATGCAAAAGGTCGCTGAAGATTATCCGAACATCAAATTTGCGATCATTGACGGTGTGATAATGGAAGCCGACGGCAAAACGCCGAAGAAAAATGTCGCGTCGCTCGTTTTCCGCGAACACGAAGGCTCTTTTCTGGTCGGAATGATCGCCGCGTCGAAATCAAAATCGGGCGTGCTGGGCTTTGTCGGCGGAATGGACATTCCGCTCATTCACCGCTTCAAAACGGGTTACGCGGAAGGAGCGCGCAGCGTTAATCCGAATATCCGAGTAATTGACAATTATGTCGGCGTGACCGACGCGGCGTGGAACAATCCGGGTAAAGGCAAAGAACTCGCACTCTCGCAAATCGGACAAGGCGCGGACGTGATCTTTACCGCCGCCGGAAATTCGGGTTTGGGAGCGTTTGATGCGGTCGAGCAATACGGACGAAACGAGCAGGGCGAAGCCAATAAATTCGTAATCGGTGTTGATTCAAACCAAAATATGGTCAAGCCTGGTTTTGTGCTGACTTCGATGGTCAAGCGCGTTGACAATTCGGTTTATGATGTCGTTAAAGAAGTCCTCAGCGGCAAATTTGAAGGCGGTTTTCACGTTTTCGGACTTGATAAAGACGGAGTGGCTTTTTCGATGGACGACAACAACAAAGGCTTGATCCCCGACGACGTTTTGCAAAAAGTCGAAGTTTCGAGGCAGAAAATCATCAAGGGCGAGATCAAAGTAACGGACCCAATGGCGAACTAGTTTGATGCTATAATTGTTTTATCGAAAGGAGGAAAC
>JANPDZ010000090.1:0-8845 GCA_031431735.1 Acidobacteriota bacterium
GATTCATTGTTTGTTCGACACTTTCAGCGTCGCATCGAATTATCAAACTGTCGTAGGGTGTCGCTCACGATGTTCGCTTTACCCTACGCTATTATATTTGTCGCTTTCAGCGACCAAAACCAATTTGCGTAACATGAGTTATAAGATTGGTTTTCATTTCTATCTCCCTATCACAAATCATTTATAACTTTAAGATTTCTCTCTCGGGGCGAAGAGTTCAATTTGAATCATTGCAACATTCGTGCCGCAAAAATAAGGGCAAAATATCGGTTCAAAATACTTTCTTTTCTTTATTTTTGCATTTTGATTGTGGAAATTTCGCGATAGCGCGGAAAATTTCACAGTAAAACACCCAATTCTCGCAAAATCGGCAGAACCTCAAAGTTTTAAGGTCTTTTGCCAAATACGTTTTGGTCTCCTGACACTCAACCATCTAAATCGAAACGATTACAGATGCAGATTCTGAAACTACGCGGTTGGTATTCCAATACGTTAGCGTTTCAGCGGTCTGCCCGACCGCACGGTTTAAAACTACTTTGGCTGACACTGTATCCCGATGATTTTCAGAGCCACAAATTATACAAATATGCCAACGCACCGCTAACTCTTTCTTGACTGTTGCGCCACAAATGCACATTTGCAATGACATCAAAATCTTGGTTAATTCTTACTTTGAACTAATATTGACCGGACATTCATCCTTACTTAAACTTAAATTTATTACCTGTGTGACATTTCTTACAATTTGAAAAATCCTCGCCAAAGGCAACCTGATTATTGTGACAGGTCGCACAATTTGAGGCTGATTTTGATGCCTTGTGCATAGCCACCGACGGGAAATTCATTTTGCCGCCTTTCGTCGTATGGCAATTGTTACACTCGAAAAAGCTGTGTTTCGTGTGGCTGAAATTACCGCCAATCGTCGCCGGCGAAGGTGAAATATTATTTGAGCCATTAACTTGATGGCACATAAAACATTTACTGTTTGTAAAACTGCCTCCGCCTTTCATCGGTGAATGACATTGGAAACAAGTTTTATGAGCAGTCTCGCCATTTGGAACCGTAAAGTTTATACCTTTTCCGCCTGATTTATGACAGGTCGCACAATCTTTTTTCGCGTGGTCGGAGTGATTAAATTTGATGCCGAAACTTCGCGCATTGGCAACTTCCTGATGACATTTTCGGCAATCGGAAAAATCGTTGGCGCCGAAAGCTCTTTTTTCGTTATGACAGGTCGCACAACTATTGGCCGCATTTGAGTGCATCGAAACCGTGATCGCCGACATTTGATTGCCCGCGCCGGCATTATGACAGCTGCTGCAATTTAATCCGCTGTGTTTGATATGGTTAAAATTGAAGCCGACATTTTTCGTCGAAACATTTATTCGATTGGGCGTCCCCGGTTCGTGGCAAGTTGAACAGGAACCGATATTTTTTTCGCCAACCATTTTGTCGGACGTATGGCATTGAAAACAAGTCGCATGAGCATTATTTCCAGCCGGAACGGTCATTCCGCCGCCTTGTGTTTTATGGCAGGTAGCACAATTTGTTTCTTTTAAGTGCGCCGAGTGATTAAAATTCGCTTTGAAACTTGTCATCGCCGGAAATACCTTCAGTTTCTCGGTGTTTTGCTCTGTATGACAAACTGCACAAATAGGATGTGAATTATCTTTGAACTGCGGAGTATGACATCCGATACAGGGCATATGCGAGGCAAATTTAGGCTGCGGCGACTCTTCATTTCGCTGATGACAAAGCAGGCACGGAACAGTACTATGCCGCACACTGTCGTGCTTAAAGCGCGAAAAATCAACATCGTCCATCGTATCGGTCGCAACTAAAGTCTCATCAAGTGGCTTAAAGGAACTTTCGGTTTTCTGTTTTTCCTGAATTTGACTTGTGCAAGATATAAGGAAATAGCCGGACATTAAACAGAAAAAAGACAAAACAACCACTTTTTGCAAATGGTTGCTGTATTTGCTCGTTTCTTGTTTTTCGCGTTCTATCATCAGATTTTAACTAATTTCCTCTATTAATTTGCCGCAAGTGCCTTGAAATGCGAATCAGGAATCGGAGATCTGCCAAAAGTAATATGGCATTTCACGCAGTCAAACTTTGCATCTTTTTTCCGCAAATCAATTTCGAAATTCAAAGCACCTCCGTCGTCTGAAGTCGGCGTAATATGGCAGCCGTTACAAGAAGTAACACTAACTTTTTTTGTCTGCGCGTCGAGCGTGTTGATGGTCGCTGCATTATGGCAGTTTGCACACTTGAGCTCGGCGTGGCTGAACCATTCGTGCCGAAACGCCCCGGACGAATCTCTTTTTTGCCAGGCCGTCAACATAATTTTGTCATCAATGCCCATCGTCAAAGCTCGTTTGGCATCAAAATCTGTTTTTGTTTCTTCCCGGGCAGGTTTATGGCAAACGGCGCAGTCATCCGGCGCCGGCAGTATTCCTGTATCTTGTGAATGACAGGTAAAGCAAACCGTATGGCTCGTTGGAACTGTCTTGAAAGTTCCTTTCTTCAGCCAAAACCCGTCGCCCAATTTTTCGGGCGGCTTTGTTACATATTCATCGCCCGCATCACCTTGCGGTTGGTAGGTTTGATGACAAACCGAACAACTTTCTTCTTCGCCCGTAAGTTTCATCCGGGCATTTACAAACATCGTTCCCTTCAGCATTTTTTCAGGCCTGTATTCGCTGACAATATCAATATGTTTGTCGTGCGGAAAGGAAATCTGAAAATCGGAAACCGCCATTTTACCTTTCGGCGATTGGTCGAAGATCTCGCGCGGATTCGGGAACGGATGCCGCGAGCTGTCGTTCGGCGACGGATTTGTATGACAAATCGAACAGATCGCGGGTTTTGCGCCACTGAAAAATTGCTGACGATGACAATTCAAACAAGATTCGTGGCGCGGATAATCCGTCACATCGGGAAACGCGTCAGTTTTTCTGACGGTCTTCCAGTTTGCCGACGGAAATGTATGACACGAATTACACGCGAGTTTGTGTTTGTTGTGCGGGAATTCGGAATATTTGGCGGTGCGCTCCGGCGTTTCGACTTTCTTTGTTTGGACTTTCTTTTTCGGGCGCGGTGTTGGTGAAGGTTCTGCATTGGCAACAAAGTCTTTCGGAGTAACCCGCGAATAAAACATTTCGCCCAAAACAAGACAAAAGACAATAACAAGCAAACCTGCGCGAATTTTGATTAGTTGATTTGATTGTCGTTTTATTGTCATCGAAAGGTTTTACCCAAATATTCACAAATATCTTTTTACAATCTTAAGGCAAATGGTGTTCCTGATGCTGTGATAGGCATCACACGAGCAAAACTCGCACAACTGCGAATTTTACCGCGAAAAAATCCGCAGTTTGACGCGAAAAATTTCTGTAATTGAAGTTTTTTCTTTTTACTAAGTGAACTCTTTTCAAGTAATTAAACCAGCTTTTCAATTAATCAAAGACACGGCATAGTTCTTGCGATTCAAAAAACCGATTTTATGAATCCCGGAGTTGTATAACTCAGCTACCTAAAAATATTATGACCGCATTAGAAGAAACCGGAACTGAAATAATCGTTAAGTCACCAGTCCGAGAAAAAGCAGGCGAATCGCTTTTCTCGCGCTTTTTGAAACTGCTCTGCTCTGTGCGTTTAGGAATTATTCTGCTGATCCTTCTCGGACTCGCCTGCTTTCTCGGAATGATCATAATGCAGCAGAACGTTGATGGTTTTGAGCGTTATTATGGAGAATTGACAGCTTCGCAAAAGCTTGTTTACGGCACGATTGGTTTATTCGATATTTATCATTCGTGGTATTTCAACGCGCTGCTCGCAATTCTTTCGCTCAATATTATTCTTGCTTCGATCGAGCGTTTCCCGAAAACCCGGATGTCTGTTTCAAAACCTGTTTTGACTCCGCCGATGCGTTGGTTAAAGACGCAAGATCAAACCAGTTCTTTCACAATCGAAGGCGAAAGCAAAGAAGCGATTGCCGAAAAACTTGTCGAAGCTTTCAAAAAATCTGCGTGGCGAAAAACTACTCTCAGCGAAAAAAATAATCGTACCTTTATTTTTGCCGAATCAGGCGTCTGGAATCGTTTTACATATCTGGCGGTTCACGTCGGATTGCTGACGATCTTTGTCGGCGGATTTATGACCGGACAACTGGGAAATACGGGGCAAATGGCTCTGCAACCGGGACAAAGCTCAAACGAGATCTATGATATGGTCGCTAATCTCGATCAATTAAATCAAGTTACAAAACGTTTGCCGTTTGAAATTATCTGTACCGATATTCAGCAGAAATTGATTAAAAAGGAAGAATCAATTTCGGCAATGAACACGATTGACTGGCTCACGAGGATCCAAATTAAAGACGAAACAGGGACAACAGAGGCGGTCGTGCAAATGAATCGTCCGTTTGATTATCGCGGTTATCGTTTCTTTCAATCGAGTTTCGTATCGGTCGGACGGGCGCGAAATATCAATGTGCGGCTCACATCTGCCGACGGCGCGACGACCGAGGACATCACAGTTCCGCGCAACGGTACGACCGCACTCGCCGATGGCACACAAATCAGATTCGTTGATTTTCGAGGAAATTTCAGCATCGGCAAGGAAAACCTAAACGAAGACACGAGCAATTATCCCAATCCGGCGGCGGTTTTGCAGATTACGCCGCCAAACGGAACGGCGCAAACGGCTTATGCTTTCAATCCGCAAATGGCAGATATTCCCATAGCAAAAAAGCCGATTGCGGGCTACACATATCAATTAGTTGATTTTGAAAAGGTTGCCGATCAGCACATTCTCTCGGTTCAGCGTGATCCGGGCGCGAATGTCGTTTATATCGGATTTACACTATTGTCTTTGGCATTAGTGGCAGTGTTTTTCTTTTCACACCAACGCGTTTGGGCAGTGGTTGAAAAGAATTCGGAAAATAATTTCACCGTCACCCTCGGCGGCAACACAAATCGAAACAAAGTGGCGTTTGACGAAAAATTCAAACGCTTTGTCAAAGTTTTAGACAAACAAAATTAAGGGAAGAAGTTTATGAATCAGGAAATCTTAAATCAACCAATTTTAATTTCAAATGATAATGAAGAAGGCGAAATTTCTTCTTCTGTTAGATCATTTATTCCGTTTGGGCTTGCCGTTTTCGGCTCAATCGCTTTTCTTATTGTCAGAATTTATGCGGGCGGCACGAATTTTATTTCGGACGGCGCCTTGATGATGCTGGCACTCGCCTGTTATCTGACAGCGGCGGTTTTTTATCTGACGAATCTTTACGCGCCTTCGAGCATCGCCGAACGTCTGGGAATGTGGGGCGCCGGCTTAGGCGTGTTTTTTAATCTTTCGAGCTGGTTATTTCGATGGGTAGCGGGTTACGAACGCGAAGTCGAAATTTTCTTGAAACAAGGGCGCGAAATAGCGGAAATGCCGTGGATTTTCCGTTATATTCCGTTCGCCAACCTTTACGATTTGAGTCTGGCTTTTGCATTTGGTGCGGGAATCACAACGCTGATTGTGATGCGGCGCGAACAATTCCGAATCGTTGCCGCGATGTCGCTTCCGCTCGCCGCGATTATCCTGACGCTGGCGCGATTTATCGGCGGTGAATTTATAGATCTGCCGCCCGTGCTTGATTCTTACTGGCGGCCGATCCACGTCGGAGTCGCAAGTTTAAGCTACGGAATCGCGCTTGTTTGTTTTGTCGTCGCGGTTCTCTACCTTTTGAAAGACGGCCTGAAAGTTCAAACGATGGCAATCTGGACAAGTATTTTCGCGCTCTCCGTTTTTGCCACGATCAGCAAGTTCAGCGTTTTTTCGCCCGATACTTTCGGCAGCTATACGGCCTCGACATTTGTCGGTAATTCAAAATTTGCGCTTGCACTGCGTGCCGATATTCCATACGTCGGCTGGTTTTTGGTCGGCGCGGGTGTTCTGCTGGTCGGAGTCATCGTTGCTTATGGAATGTATATTTCAAAAGGTGATGAAAAAGCCAAAACCATCGGTTCGCGGCTTTTGCAGCTCGCACTTCTTGCGCAGGGCGCGGGCATTGCGATGCTCGTGTATCAAATCAACAATCTTCAAAATGTTGTCGGTCTGATCAGTCCGACGCAATACGAAAAATTCGCGACCTGGATGCTTCAGCAGGAACAAGTTCCGGCACAGCAAATCAAAATGATGGGTTCGCAGCAGCTTTACGGCATTGCCGCGCAGTGGATTCAGGAAAACGGCGCAAAGCTGCACCTCAGTCTAAACGCCAATCCGGTCGAACTCGCCGCTCTGATCACGGCATTCACGGGAACATTTTTTATTCTGCTTTTCAGTTTCAAAACCGAAAAAATACGTGCCGCACTTCCCAAGGCGGAAACTCTCGACGGATTGATGTATAAACTCGCCGGAGTCGCTTTTGCCGGTCTCGCTCTGCTGCTTATCACGGGCGCAGTCTGGGCAAATGAATCGTGGGGAAGATATTGGGGATGGGACGCCAAAGAAGTCGGCGCATTGGTTGCCTGGATCACTTACGCGGGTTTTATTCATTCGAGAATCGCCCGCGGTTGGATCGGCCGCCGCTCCGCCTATTTCGCCATCGTCGCATTTTTATTCGTTATTTTTACATATTTGGGTGTCAGCTATCTGCTGCCCGGACTTCATTCTTACGCATAAACAAGCAGGAGAATTTTTATAAATTATATGAACAAAGAAAATACTTTATTTGGAGTGGTCGGATTACTTTTGGGTTTGATCGTCGGGTTTATGTTTGCCAATAACGTCAATCAAAAAGCGGCCGTTGCGCAAGTTCCAACGGCGGCTGTCAAACAAAATCCGAATATACCGGAAGGACATCCCGACATCAACGGAAGCACAAATCCTGCGGGTCAACTGATCGTATCGGCGGCCGAAGTTCAGGCGGCAACTGAAAAAGCCCAACAGTCGCCGGACGATTTTCAGGCACAAATGAAAGCCGCCGAGGTCAACTATCAAAACAGCAGTTTCGACAAAGCGGTTGAATATCTAAAAGCGGCAAACAAGATAAAACCCGAAGATTACGAAGTGATCGCCAATCTCGGTAACGCCAGTTTCGACGGCGGCAATTACACGGAAGCCGAAAAATGGTATTCGTCCGCGCTCGTCAAAAAACCTGAAGATGTCAATGTCCGCACCGATCTGGGTTTGACGTTCATTTTCCGCGATCCGCCGAATTACGATCGTGCGATCAAGGAATTTGAACAAGTTCTGGCGGCTGACCCGGGTCACGTTCAGGCACTTCAAAATTTGACGGTCGCCTACACGAAAAAAGGCGACGCGGCAAAAGCCAAAGCGACTCTCGCAAAGCTCGAAGGCGTTGATCCGACCAATACGGCTGTCGCAAAACTGCGCGATGATATTCAGAAAATTGCAACCCAAAAGATGTAAATTTTGACCTCATTTTAATCTCTTGAAAAGCAAAAGCGGCAATCGCACAGGTTGCCGCTTTTGCTTTTGGTATAACAAAATATCGGACGGGTTTTGACAGTAAACTTAAAGACCGGAACGCAGGCAAGGATGCTCGCGCACCGGTCTTTAAGTTTTCGGTTCCTGTGAAAATAACTTTTCGGTGAGGCAATACTTTTGACAAACAAAGCAATTTGAAAAAGTATTGAAACTAATGTAACCTCAAAAACGCAATTATTAATCGAGGAATAGAAAATTTAATGAGTGAAATAAATGAAGTTTTAAGCACGGATTTAAGCGAAATCCGTAAAATTTTAGCAAGCGAAGTCAAACTTCGAAGCAATATCATCAAACCTTTGGAAAATGCGGTGCGAGCATTGAAAGATCCGCACAAAAACGCGGTCGTTTTGGCAGAATCGTGCGCCGCATTGGAAAACCCGCCAATCGAATTGGATTTGCCTGACAACTATCAATCATCAATCGGGCAACTCAAAACAATCGCCGATGAAAATCTGGCGGAACTGGAATTTACGTTTGCCAGAGATTTGCGCGAGGCGTTTAGCGAAAAAGACATCACGCTCGGCGGCAGTTCAGCATCCGAATTGATTGCGGATTTGTTTGTGATCAACGTAGATATGCGACACAAACAAGTTGATATGACTTTTTCGCGGCAACCTGTGACGGACAAAAAGATCAAGCTCAATGTCGAACAAGTTGTCGCCGTTTATGAACGTTCCAGAAAAGAAATTTGCGAGCGAAATATTGATTTGAACGCACTGCTCGGCGAATTGTTTGAAGCTTATAATCGTGTTTTGAAATTGACGGATAAACCGATCGGAACGCGCACGATAATCGTTGAATGCTATCGTGAATTGATCATGGTTCGCCAGCCGGCGTCATTTCGCAAAACGCCTTCCAAGCAGAAATTTCTCGATTATCCGAAAACGCATTTCGCTTTTGATATGATGCAGTTGCGCCGTTTGCAAAAGATGATTTTTGACGGACATCGTCTGAATTTAGGCACCGCCACACATGATGTCACAAGCGATTCGGCGCGGGCGATGTTCCTCGCGACGGATGCCAACGAAGGTCAGTTTATTCAACATTTATATTTTACGAAAGATAAGTAAAGTTTTGAGTCCCGCCTGAAGGCGGCTCTTTCTACTTATCAAAGAAAGCCGCCTGAAGGCGGGACTCAGAACTTTTCAGGAGAATTAACAAATGACTTTAACGCAAGTCGAGGCACAGCACATTATTCGCAAACTCGGCGAATCGGGCATTCCGCCGACCAAAAATTTGGAAGCCTACACAGTTGGCATTGATTCGATTTTAGGAACGCTCAAAGATGAATATTTGAATGGTTATTTGCTTGATGGCGGTTCGAGTTTCAAACTTGTCG
>JANPDZ010000091.1:0-3506 GCA_031431735.1 Acidobacteriota bacterium
GCCAAACGCGTCGGGACAACTGCAATTAAAAAACAACGTCTTTCCGTCAGGCGAAAGAGCCGGCAGATTTTGGTTGCTACTCGAATTGACCGTCGCGCCCAGATTTTGCGGCGTTCCCCAAGCGGCGGTCAGCGTCGGGCGTTGCGAAACCCAGATGTCGAGGCTGCCAAAGCCGTCCCGATTGCTCGAAAAATAAAGGCTCAAACCGTTTGGCGCAATAGCCACATTGTTTTGGCTGTTCCCGGAATTGACCGGCGCGCCAATGTTTTGCGGCAGGCTAAAAACGGAAAAGCTCGTCGGGGCGTTTGGCGCAAGGCCGTTTGTTTGCGAAAGTGTAAAAATCGGCGTTGCCGCCAGTAAAGTGACTGTCATAAACATCGTAATAATAGTGTTGATTTTCATGGTAATTTTTCCTCGTCTTTTGAATTACTTGATTTTGGGTTGAATCGTCACCCGGTTTTCAGGCGGCAACGTCCGAATGGAGCGCGGAACGTTTTCCCCCGCGCTCCGGTCAAAAACAAACGGCTATTGAAGGAATTGAGCAACTTGAATGGTTGCACACGGGTTTGCCATCGAACAGCCGCCCGGAAATGTCGTTAGCTGTAATGCGAGGACAGCCGGGGTCATGCTTGCCGGACCATGCGTGCGAATGGCCAGATGGATCGTCGCCATTTTTGCATCCACAATACCGGGTGCCGGATTTGGCATATTGGGAAATGCCGGATTAAGGTAAAACCCGTTGTTGTCGCCTTCCTCGAGATAGCCGCTAAAATCCGCCCTTCCGCCGGCGCCGACAATAGTTCCGCCGCCGAATTGCAGCCCACCGTTGACGAGCGGATTATTAAGATCCGGCGGAGCGCAACCGGGCGTGGCACAAAACTCCGGATTGTTATAAATAGCCCACCACATTGTCGCGACATGTCCCGGGGTGATGCCCGATGTGGAAATTTGCCCTAACACGCCGACATTGTTTCTCGAAAGCGAAGCACCGGCTTGCGGGACGACCGCCCCGGTGGCTATCACATAAACCTTTGCGATAGTCGTTTTGACATTGCCGCTGGTCTCTTTTTGCGCGACGGCCGGCGTGGTCAGTGCGAGCGTTAAAAGCGCGGCACAAAAAACGATTGTCGTGATCCGACTAAAAATTAACTTTTTCATAATTCTCCTATGTTTGAGTGGATACATTACCCAGGCGGTTTGTCTGTCGTCGTATCCGTGAAAAGCGACAGCCGCCCGAAACTGAAAGCAAAAACTCAGGCTTTCAGAAATTCAAAAACCCTTTGCCATAATTTGATGAGCCGCCTTCGCCCTCGTAAAGTGGAGGGCTAACTCCTGAAATCTTGACGAAAGCGACTCATTCGTTCAGCCTCACGATTTGAAGCCGAATATTTTTCAAAGAATTGTGGAAAATTTTCTCCTCTACTTATCAGCGCGACATTTATCGGAAACAGAGGTCAAAATACTTGAAAATAAATGACTTCTGGCGAAACAATCGGAGACGGTGAGACGAAGTGAGGCTTGAATAAAAACGAAATTCTCTTTGGTCTCTCCGTCTCTCCGTCGCTCCGTCTCATCGTCCTTTTTTCGCGCCCCGCGCTCCATCTTTTTTCATTGCTTAAAATTTGGTCGGCTGTTATAATGCAAGGGTTCTTTAGCTTAATTACCCGAAGCCTTCAAACAACCGACGTTTTGCGTTATGCAGTTTCAACACTAAACCTCGGAGGTTGAATATGTCTTTGGCAAACTATCCTGATTTCCTCCTTAATTTCTCGGTGCATGAGATGAACGGCGAAGAGAAACATTTTTATCAATTCAAGTCGTTTCGGCTCGATGTCGCAGAGCGTCAATTACTTCATCACGGTACGGTTGTGCCGCTTGCGCCGAAGATTTTTGATGTGCTTGTCGCGCTGGTCGAGCGCAACGGTCATCTGGTTGAAAAAGATGAGCTTTTGCGGGTTGTCTGGTCAGATTCGTTTGTCGAAGAAGCTAACATTGCGCGAATTGTTCACACGCTCCGCAAGGTTTTGGGTGAAGACGAAAACGGCAAGAAATTTATCGAAACGGTGGCGAAAAAAGGTTATCGCTTTGTCGCCAAAGTCAATAAAGTCCGCGAACCTACCGCACCGAAACCGGATAGTCGGCAGTCGGCAGTCGCAGTCGGCAGTCAGGACGGCACGGATGAACAACTGCCTTCTGCCTTCCGCCAACTGCCGACTGAAACAGCACTGCCCTTCGTCAAACCAAAAAACACCCGCATCATTCTTTTCACCGTCGGTTTTGTGAGCGCGGTTTTTCTGATTTTTCTGTTGTCTTTTAATTTTCGCTCCGATTCCGTGACGAATCCTAACAAAGCCAAATCACTCGCCATTTTGCCTGTCCAGCCTTTAACGGCGGAAAATCGTGATGTGATTTATAAATTTGGCATTGCCGATGCGCTGACTCTCAAACTCAGCGCGGCGAAAAATCTCATCGTCCGCCCGTTGAGCGCAACGCGCAAATATGCGGACATTACGCAAGACGCGATTGCGGCGGGAAAAGAGATGCAGGTTGATTATGTTCTCGCCTCGAACTATCAAATCGCCGACGGCAAAATCCGCGTTACATCACAACTTTTCAATGTCGCTACCGGACAAATCGAAGAAACCTACAAAAGCGAAAAAGAAACGAGCAATATTTTTGCGATGCAGGACGCAATTGCGGGCGAAGTCGGAAACATTATTTTGGCGCGGTTTGCAATAACGGAAAGCAGTCCGGTGGCAAAGCGCGGGACGACCAATGAAGAAGCGTATCGGCTTTATCTGCAAGGCATGCTCCTATACGATCAGCGGGGGGAAGCAGTAAAAAAATCGCTTGAAAATTTTGAGCAAGCGGTTACGCTAGACCCGAATTACGCGCTTGCCTGGGCAGGCATAGCTCACAGCGCAGAATATCAAAAATCAATCGAAGCAGCCAATAAAGCGTTGGCTCTGGACCCAAATCTTTCTGAGGCGTATAGCGCATTATGCTGGAGGAAACTCCTCTATGAATATGATTTCGCAGGAGCGGAGATCACATGCAGGCGTGCCCTAGAACTAAACACTAACTCCCCGATGGCACATCAGTCTTATTCAAGTTTCCTTTCGAGTCGCGGGCGGCATGACGAGGCTATTGCCGAGATCAAGACTGCCATAGACCTTGACCCGACATCGTATTTTAATCAGCGAATTTACGCGAATAGCTTGTATTTTGCCCGACGCTATGAAGAAGCCGTCGCACAATACAAACGATTGGTCGAAGTGAATGAGGAAAAAGCCGCCACTTACCAGTGGCTTATTAGAACATTGGAAGCGCAGGGAAACGAATCTGAAGCGTTCGAGTGGTTTCTTAAATCTCTGACCGTTGCGAAACAAGATAATGAGACCATTCAACGGTTCAAGACGGCATATCAGAGATCAGGTTGGCAGGGCGTTTTGCTTGAGAGAAACAGGAATTCTAATTCTGACGGTGGTTTCCGCTCCGCGTGTCTT
>JANPDZ010000092.1:0-3218 GCA_031431735.1 Acidobacteriota bacterium
TTTAGCAGCCGCACGATTTATCAGAAGTGATTCAGTTTCAGGTTTTAATATAATACTCATAACTCTATTTACCTCTGATGAATTTTAACATATCACGACTCGCACTCGCCGAACCCGTCCCGTTGACGTTGGCAAATCTGATAACAAAATCGTTTATTTTTATTTCGCTCATTATTTGTTCTGCAAATGAATACTATTTCAAATTAAGGCATTGTTTGAAAAGTTGGCAATTTATTAATTTTTACTACGCAATGCTTTTATCAATAAAAATCTTTAGTTAATTTTGAAATATGTGTCCGCAATATGTGAATTTTGCTTTTCATCATCAATGAATACAAATTGTCTATTAGCCAAATAAGCAACCAGTAGGAAACAAAGCCGATAACAAAACCAGCAATTGCAAAACCAATACTTCGGTAATATTGGAAAGACAGAAATGAACCCAAAATTGCTAACAAAATTGCAAAAATTGGATTTAATATTCCTAATGTAGATGAAAGTTCACAAAGTTCTTTGTAGATTTTTTCTAAATTATTGATGTAGTAGTAATTTTTAGAAATGTGGTCAATAATTACTACTTCATAAATTGCACTGCCTCTAAAAAATAAAGAAAATTTATTTTTATAATTGTCAAAAATTGGAGCAATAATAATACTCTTATCCCCTAATTTTAAGATAGTTACTTTGCTACCTATAGTTTCGGGGACAACCTTATTGTCTAGAACGATTTCTTCTTCAAGCCCTGATTGATATAGCACTCGATAAGTTGTTGTTTCATTGGTAGAATCATATTTTGAGAAAACCTTAGTCGTTTCAAATTCAAAGATAAATGTCTTGCCCCCTAGTTTTAACAATTCTGTCATAATGTTCTTTTCAACCTCCTCGAATTTCTAAACTGCAACTTCTTAATATCTTAACTAAGCAGGTGAGCATAAGTTTTGCGACATTTTGCTCTTCGTTCAGAGTCCACGCTTTAGCGTGTTTCCGCCAGCGAAGCGCGGCGGAAATACAAACTAAAGTTTGGACTCTGAACGAAGCAAAATACTTGATTACTTTTGCTCACCTGCTTACTTTCCGCAACCGTTACCTACTTTAGTTACATTGTAAAAGAATTTTTGCATATCCCAAGCCGCTGTCGGGCAGCGTTCGGCGCATAAACCGCAGTGCAGGCAAACGTCTTCGTCTTTGACCATCACGCGCTTCGTCGGCAAAGTTTCGGAAACATAAAGATCCTGCGTTAAATTCAACGCGGGAACCTTCAGGTTTTGCCGCAATTCGGTTTCTTCGGCGTTTCCGGTAAACGTGATGCAAGCCGTCGGACAAATGTCCACGCAGGCATCGCATTCGATACATTTCTTTTCGACGAAAACGGTTTGCACATCGCAGTTCAGACAGCGTTCGGCTTCTTTGAAACCGGTCATTATGTCGAATCCGAGTTCAACCTCTTTCTTTCGGTCTTTTAAGGTAAATTTCTTGTCGGCTTGCGGCACAATAAAGCGCAGATCATTGGTCACTTCGCTGTCATACGCCCATTCGTGAATGCCCATTTTTTGGCTGACCAGATTGACGAACGGATTAAGCCGATTGTTCAAATCTTCGCCTTTGCAGAGCAAATCAATCGAAACTGCTGCCTGATGACCGTGCGCGACCGCCGTGATGACATTTTCAGGTCCGAACGCCGCATCACCGCCGAAAAATACTTTCGGATGAGTTGATCGAAACGTCACTTTATCAACGACGGGCATTTCCCAATCGCCGAATTCGACGCCGATGTCGCGCTCGATCCACGGGAAAGCATTGTCCTGACCGATCGCTAAAATAATATCGTCAGCTTCAAAGAAAACGTCCGCTTCGCCCGTCGGCACCAATCTTCGTTTGCCGTTTTCGTCGTAAACCGCTTCGACCTTTTCAAAGGTCATTCCTTTTAATTTGCCGTCTTCGACAATAAACGCTTTCGGCGTGTGATTATCAATGATTGGAATGTCTTCGTGCTGGGCATCTTCTTTTTCCCACGGCGACGCTTTCATATCGGCAAAGGGCGAGCGAACAACGACCTTGACATCATCGCCGCCGATTCGGCGCGAAGTCCGGCAGCAATCCATCGCTGTATTGCCGCCGCCGATCACCAGAACGCGCTTTCCAACTTTCTCAATATGTTCAAAAGCGACGCTCGAAAGCCAATTGATTCCGATGTGAATATTATCTTTCGCTTCCCAGCGTCCCGAAAGCTTCGGCAAATCTTTGCCGCGCGGCGCACCCGTGCCGACAAAGATCGCGTCGTAATCTTTTTCTAACACTTCTTTTAAGCTCGAAACATAATGCTTGAAATGCGTGTGAATCCCGAGATCGAGAATGTAATTGACCTCTTCATCCAACACAGTGACCGGCAGGCGAAACGAAGGAATCTGGCTGACCATAAAACCGCCGCCCTTGATTTGTTCGTCGAAAAGGTGAATTTCGTAACCGAGCGGCGCGAGATCGCGGGCGACCGTTAAGGATGCGGGACCGGCACCGATCAGCGCAATCTTTTTGCCGTTCGGCGCAAACGGACCTTGCGGCATCAGGCTTTTGACATCACCTTTGTTGTCGGCGGCAACGCGTTTCAGACGGCAGATCGCGACCGGTTCCTGTTCGATGCGTCCGCGCCGGCAAGCCGGTTCACACGGACGGTCGCAGGTGCGTCCCAAGATTCCCGGAAATACATTGGAATCCCAATTGATCATATACGCTTCCGTATATTTTCCTTCGGCGATCAGGCGTATGTATTCGGGCACCGGCGTATGTGCCGGACACGCGTATTGGCAGTCAACTACTTTATGAAAATATTCCGGGTCTTTAATATCAGTCGGTTTCAATTGTTCTGATTCCTTTATGAATTATTTTTTTCAAGGGGCTTGAAGTGTCAAAAGACACCAAAAAGTCTTTGTCTAAACATAATATTTTTTTGAGGTTACTTCAACATTTGTTGTAATAAATATTGAAAAGATCGCAAAAATCACAAAAAACAATTCATCTAAATAGAGCGTGTCGCATAAATCAAAGTCTATGTATTGCAACAAGTAACATTTTTAAGCCGTCAATTACACGATAAATTGAGACTGAAACCACCAAATTAAGGCTTAAATCTCCTAATTTTTCCACCAAAAACCATAGAATTAATTTGGGTGTACTGGTAAATGATTGAATTTAGTTCACTTAGATTTACGCGACACGCTCTA
>JANPDZ010000093.1:0-9196 GCA_031431735.1 Acidobacteriota bacterium
GCATATTCCAGCGCGGCACACGATTTGACGAATATTCCGATACCTTTTAATAATCCATTCACCAACGTCGTTGTTCACGACTTAGGTTTAGGCTTAAATTCGCTCGTAACGGTAAATACAGCCGGAAATGCGAGTGGAAACAACGAAACCGGACAAGGTAACTTTCAAACTCGGAATGTGAGCATTAGCTCGAACGGCAGATATGTTTTGTTTGAAAGCAAAGCCACAAATTTAACAAACATTCCAAGCGGCGCGACCTACAACGTCTTTCGGCGTGATTTAGCTGAAGGCAAAACCGAAGTTGTCAGTATCAATACGGCAGGAACTCAAGGCGGAAACGGCAATTCTTTAATCGAATCACGCGGCAACCAAATGAGCCGTGATGGACGATTCGTAACATTTGTTAGCAATTCGCAAAATCTCGTTTCAGATTTTCCAATAAGCAGTAATTATCAAGTTTATGTGCGCGATATGGTGAACAAAATTACGACCGCGCAATCTTTGAATGATGCCGGAACTGCGCTTGGCAATAGCGATAGCAATTTTCCGAGCATCAGCGCAAACGGAAAGGCGGTTGTTTTTGCATCATTTGCGTCAAATTTAACGCCGACAAATGCTAACAACACACTTAATATCTTCAAGGCGTTTGTCCCGACCCCGCAACGCCCCGTGTCAGATTTTGACGGCGACGGTTTGAGCGATTTCGCAGTCTTTCGTCCGCAGCTCAACGGCGTTTGGTATGTTTTGAATAATTCGGCGACTTTTGCTTCGTATCGCTACTACGGCGCGGGAACCGATGTCATCACGCCGGCTGATTTCACGGGCGACGGCCGAACCGATTATGCAGTCTTTCGTCCATCGAACGGAACGTGGTATATCTCCGACGAAAACTTTGCCGAAACGACCGTTCAGTTTGGTCTCGCGGGCGACAAACCGCTGCCGCAGGATTTTGACGGTGACGGCAAAGCTGATCTCGCGGTTTATCGAGGCGGAACCTGGTGGTGGCAATCGAGTCAAAACGGTCAAGCCGTCAGTTATCAATTCGGATTGGCCGGCGATATTCCCGTGCAAGGCGATTTCGACGGCGACGGTCGTGCTGATTATGCGGTCTTTCGTCCGTCAAACGGCACCTGGTATGCCCGAAAAAGTTCCGACGGCAATTTTATGATTGTCAATTTCGGACTTTCGGGCGACAAACCGGTCACGGCAGATTATGACGGCGACGGCAAAACCGACATTGCCGTTTATCGAACCGGCACCTGGTATATCCTGCAAAGCCGCGACAACAGCGTGACCATCATTCAATTCGGTTTGGCGACAGACATTCCGACTGCCGGAAACTATGACGGCGACGGCAAGGCAGACATCTCGGTTTTCCGTCCGAGCGATGGCAACTGGTATGTTTTGAGATCATCAAACAACGCGTTTTCAGCCGTTCATTTCGGTCAAAATGCTGACAGACCGGTTCCGGCGGCGTTTATTCCGTAAATTTATTAACCCAAAAAGCCTTTAAGTTTCGGCAGATTATTGTCGAAACTTAAAGGCACAAACTACCGACTGATAGACAAGAAATACAGATATGAGAATCAATATATTATTGCTCGTGCCGAAAATGGTTTTACTGCTAATTTCGGTTTGTTGTTTTGGTTGTGGGACAGAATCGTCATTGGCATTGTCCAATCCGTATTTGGAAAAACTTCTGAGTGCTTCCGACGACCGGGAATTTAACGATGCGCTTTCAATTTACGGCACATTGAAAAGCGAAGACGTACCGGTGGTTGTCAAAGCAATCGATGTTTCTTCCAGCCGACGACGCAAAAACGCCGCGTTGATGTTGAGTTTGTGCCGGCAGGACGGTTGCAGAGAATCGTCGGTGAATGTCGTGCGAAAAACAAATGATGTGACGGTTTGGGCGATTTTGGTCGAAACTGCGGCGAGAACCGATGAAACAATTTTGCGGGAAAAGCCTGATTTGCTGAAAAAAGCGTTGGCTTCGGAAGATGCCGAATTACTTGCTCCGGCGTTGCGCGTCGCTTTGAAAATCAATCGTGAAGGAATTCAGGAACAAATTCTTAAACTGCTCGATTCAAAAGATATGAAGGTTTTGGAAGTTGTGCTGAACAATTTATCGCCTGCATTTGCGAAACAGGAAGCCGCACGTTTGGCGCGAATGCTGGACGATGACAAAACTTACGGCGATGTTGAAATGGAAATCGCTTTGGCTCTTGTGCGGGCGGACGATTCGCAGTATCACCCGAACGTAAAGGCTTTTGTCGCACGATTGAAAAAGGCAAGAAGAGACCATATGTTTTTTAACGAAGCATTCACGAGCGAAGACAAACAAATGGTTGATTTGCTTTGGAAAATGGCGCGAATGAAAGACGGCGACGTGCTGACGGAACTCCGCGACCAAGCTTATGACGCTTTAACGCGAAGAGTCTGGGCTCCGAGTATGAGAGAAACTGTGTCAGTTGAGTTGATGCAAATGACACTGACTTACCTCAGACAAGCACCGCTCGATACCAATCCGCGAGCGCATTTTGACGACTCGCAATACGGCGCAAAATCGGCTTTATATCTGGTAGCTTTCGTGAATAAGGGCAATACGGATTTCGAGAGTTTTTTATACGGCAAAGATGCGATTGCTTTTACTGAAAAATGGCTCAAAGAGCATAAACAAACGATTGATAAATAAGAAAAAATCGCAAAAACACACGATTTATAAAGAAGAAAAACAATAGATTAAGGAGAAAACAATGAACAGATATTCGCAATTTTTACCAATTTTATTCGCAGTTTTGATTTCAATTTTCGCGTCCGGCATCGTCCACGCGCAGGATGACAATTCAAATTACGCCTTTGTCGTTTTTGAAACGACAGTTACAAAAAAAGGCGTTGAAACGAGCGACATCAATCCCGAAGAACGCCGTTTTTACGTTTCTAACGTCATCGAATTTCCCGAAAGAGACGCTTCAATATTTCGCAACGCCGCGAAAATCGCCGACGAATATTTTACCGCCAACGTCGTCGAACCGTTGAAGGCAAAAGGAATTTTGCACCAATACGACGACGACGGCATACATATTAACAACAGTGTGGTTTACCGGCTTGACACCCTGACGGAAGTCGAAGAACTGCGCGAGAAATCTCTGGAGGAATTGAAAGAACAAAGCGTCAATATTTTTACGTTCAACTGGACGCGTGACAAAGACGCGAAAGGTTTGGAAACATCGCGCCCGACGCTTTTTTACCGCGAGCCTAAAAGTCCGCTTTACGGCGCGAGCGATACGAAAACAATTGCGCCGACAACAAAAACTACACCTAATTCTAAATCGCAGAAGAAAATCGGATACCGATAAGGTTTTCCGATTTGTTTGGTTGCGCGAAATTTTTGACTGAAATTGAAGGAGAATAAATTATTATGAGAACTTTTGATGTAACATTACCGGGTAAAAAACGGATAATTTTTCCGCCGCGCTGTGTGGTTTGCGAAGCAGGAAATCCTAACGGAAAGCTCAGTTTATCGTTTTTGGGCGCGACAACTCCATCGTTTTCGACGATCGCGGTTGATGCCGCACTGGACAGTTACGAACCGAAATATTACAGCTCGAACACGACCAGTAGAATTAACGACATTCCGGCGTGCAGAGCCTGCGCGTTCGGGCTGAAGTGGTATCATCGTTTGCTCAAGTTTGCGTATTACACGGCTTGGATTCCGGGCTTGATTCCGCTGCTTTTTCTTGACATCTCACTATTTATCAGCATTCCGTTTTTGATATTGTGCGCGATTTCGCCGGGCTTGTTCGCGCTGATTTTTCCGTCGTCCTTTGGCGCGACTTTTATGGATAATAATGCAACTTTTGAATTCAAATCGAAAACTGTGGCGGATGAATTTTTGCAATTAAACTCCGAAGCAAAATTAAAAAGCGAAGAGCCGAAAACCGTGCGGAACGAAACGAAAATTTTAGAGAACTGAAATGAAGAAATTAAATTTCATGCTACCGATGATGATTTTAATAGTTGTTATTTTAGGTTGCGGCGGTGAATCGAAAACCGAAGAAGAGAGAAGCGGTCGGCTGAAATTTGTCAAAAAATTGCGTTACGGAAGCGTCGGAACGCACGGTAGTCAGGGCTGGTATGTCAACGACCGCTACTTTAAGGTGAACGACCAAAGCTGGTCGCCCGCCGGAATTGAAGTAAAAGACATCAGCGGTTGCTACGCAAGCCCGAACGAAGCGGTCGAAGCGTTGAATTGTCACAGTTTCAAGGGCGGCAAAGAACGCGCCTACGTTTTACGAATCAAGACTGACAAGCCCGAATGGGTTACGGCTTCGGATGATATATACAGCAGCGGAAATAATTTGGGCGAATGGATCGGCGATGGTCGCTGGCTGCTTTTCACGAACTATTATTTCAATGTCGAAACTTCCGAAAAAATAGAAATCAAAGGTTTGCCCGATGATCCTGAGAGTCATTTACGCGCTGTCTCGCCTGATTTGAAAACGATTATTTATGAAGAAACCGGTTTCACCACCCGGCTTGATTTACCGCCGAATGAATCGCACGAAGAAGAAATTAAAAAACAATACAAACTTTTCTATGAGCATCGGGAAAAAGGCATTGTGGCTTTCTGGCTGATTGATACTGCGTCCGGCAAGATGAAACTTCTCGAACTGAAAAAGGAAAAGTATCCGATTCTGTCGCGCACAGGCACACATTCTCATATAGATTGGTTGAGAGATTTTCAAAAAATGCTCGTCTGGGAAAAGGATAAAGAAGGAAAATACCAACTAATTTTTCCAAACTGAAATTTAAGGATAAAAAAAATCAATTTCGCCGGAAAGCAAATAATTAATTTCAAGCGATTTCTAAATCTTTTGCTTCAATTTCGCTGATATCAATCTTCATTCGCAACAGCGCGGTCGAAAAAGTTTTGCCTTGGCAAAACCGACATTGCCGTTTATCGGGCCGGCATCTGGTATATCCTGCAAAGCCGCGATAGCAGCGTCACAATTACCCAATTCGGTTTGGCGACAGACATTCCGACTGCCGGAAACTATGACGGCGACGGACGCAGCGACATCGCGGTTTTCCGCCCGAGCGATGGTAATTGGTATGTACTGAGATCATCAAACGGCGCATTTTCAGTGGTTCATTTCGGTCAAAATGCTGACAAACCTGTTCCGACCGCCTTTATTCCGTAAATCCGGCGGTCAAACACGCCTTAAGGTTTTGGCGAGAAATAAAAGTAAGGAACGTGTAAATAATAATTTATTAGGACTTTCGCTTAGAATGCGGAAGCCCGCACGAAGTAAGGGCGAAAACACACTTACTTCGTGCGTGTTTCTGCATATTTCTGCTTTCAAGCGAAAGTCCTATTTATAACAGTTAAAAAAACTTAATCGTTTAGTAGCGGTCTTTGACCGCTTTGCCCGGCGGTAAAAGACACGCCTCTAAACTATCGTTATAAGTTATTTTTTGCATGTTCCTAAGTAGAGCAATTTTTAAATTATCTGGTATTTGGTAAAAGTTCTGAGTCCCGCCTTTAGGCGGCTAAACCGCCAGCGAAGCGCGGCGGTTGCGTGGCTTTAGCAGGGACTCAAAACACCAGAAAATTAAAAAATTGCTCTACTTAACTTGAGTCTTGAGTTGAAAAGTTGCCTGAGCCGTCAATAAAAATTCAGTTACGGACGTTCAGTTTGATAAACAACACAGACGGTTGTCCGGTTTGTGTTTTCACGCGATAGATCGTTTGCGGCAGCGGTTCTTCGCGGGTTAATTGGCGTTTTTTGACTCCGCACGGATTTTCCGTTGATTTTTCTCTGACCAATTGACGGGTTTTTGAGCCGCACGCCGAATCGGCTTCGGCTTGCGTAAAGATTTTATCTTCCGTGTCATTGCGGCTGAATATTTCTGCGACGGAATTTGTTTCGAGTTCAATCAGATCACTGAGATTCTTTATTTTGCCGTCTTTGTCTATTTTTATGTTCGTCAGCGGTGTCGGCGAGATAATTACCGTGAGCAGTTCGCCCGTATAATTTCCCTGTTTCGGGTTTATCAAAAAATACGGCAGATCTTCCGCTTGATCCGGAATATCAACGAGCAGTCCGCTCCGCGTTCGCGAACCATCGGAACAAGTGCTTCGATGACGCGCACGCCGCCCCAAACCTGCGCCGAAACTCCGGCGAAAGCAACCGCTTTGTGAATATATTCGGGCAGCAACAGATCCAAAACCGATTTCAAACTTCCGGGATAACCGTGATTGTATTCGGGCGCAACGATGACCAGACCGTCGGCACGAATTATCGCATCGCGCCATTCGGGAAAATCTTTCTTGATCTCCATTCCGTAATGATCTTGCGGAAGGCGAAAATCGCGGACGTCAAAAAGCCGGGTTTCGATCTCTTCGGGGCGTTCTTCCATTTTTCTTAAAAGCCATTTAGCGACCGTTTCGCTCTCGCGCCCTTTGCGCGGAGTTCCCAGCAAAATCGGCAGAAATAATTTGTCATTGCTCATCATTTTTGGATTCCCACGCCTTTGAATTTTATTCCGTATAATTGATACTAAGTTTTTGATTGTCGAATTTCAAAAGATAAGTTTGTTAAAGTTGTTTTTTATGGCTTACCGCAAAACCGCTGAAACCGAAGAAATTCTCAAAACGCTCGAAAAAGATATGGAGAAAACCGATTTTGAGCGGATTCGCTGTCCGTTGTGCAATTGGTCACCAAATGCTTCGAGCCGTTGGTGTTGCGCTGACGCGGACGCACCCGAATATTTTTATGGCGGCTGTTATACAAATTGGAATACCTTTGAAACGCACGGGAAATGTCCGACCTGCGCGCATCTTTGGCGTTGGACGTCGTGTTTGCGCTGCGCTCAATGGTCGCGCCACGAAGATTGGTATGCGAAAAATGAATTGTAAAAAACTATTCCGGTTTTGAAAGTTCCGCCCGCAGATAAACGGCGATGTCCTTGATAAATTGATGAACCGAGGCTTCGGCGATGCGATGACCGACGACCGCGTCAATCACGCTGCCAAGTACGCCGAGCGGCGGTTCATAATTTCCCGACAGATCGAGCTGGGTTTCGGTCGCCGTCAGCGGATAAACCGAAAGTTCAGCCTTCATAAACGGAAACAGACGCGGCATTTTGGCGGCTTCCCATTCCAATTGAATACGGGTCACGGGCGGCGTTGAAATATTTTTCGGCTGGTCTTCGACCGATTTGACCGCAATCGAGATGTCCGTGCCGACCTCGATTCCGGCGATATTGATATGCAGTTCGGAAGCGACAGTTTGTGCGCGCAATGCGGCAACTTTGGTCGCATTGCGAAAGACGGTCAAAGCATCTTGACTTAATTTTTCGCGCACCACTTCGTAAGGACGGTTTATGTAATCATAAACACGAATTGTTTTGGCTTTACTCACAAAAACTCCTCTCTCAATCGAAATTCAAAATTTTCTGAAACTCTTTTTATCGCGCAACCCGGTATAAGTATAAGTCTAAAATCAATTTATGAAAAACAAGGATCAAGGCTTTTCATAACCTGCGGCGCGTAGTTTCAATTCAAGTCCGTTCGGATTTTCGGTAAAAAATAACCCGCCCTCGCGTTTTGAGTTTGAAGGCGCGTAGGAAATGCTTGCCGAACTCGTTTCGATCTCCTTTTCGCCGTTCAACAGTTTTCCTTCAATCGTGACCGCCGCCGCGTTCGATTCGCCTTTGTTTTCAAGCGAAAATTTAACCAGAAAACCGCCTTCGACCGCCGCCACCGATTCTTTTTTTACGGTTAGGATCGGCGGCTTATCAGTCTGGTTGATTGCGCTCATTAGCAGAAATCCGATCGAGCCGACAACCAAAATCGCGCCGATCAGCGCAATGATCCATTCGAGCGCGGGCGTATTTTCGATTTGATTCTTTTCGTCCGAAACGTCTTTTTCAGTCTTTTTCTCAGCCATCAATTTTCTCCGATCCTACAAAATCAAACGTGATGCCGCCGCGCCGAGCGATGCCGGAAAAGCCATCACAACCGTGATTTTCGCAATGTTTTCCGCACTCAATCCGTCTGTGTGCCCGAATGTCCAGACAAGATATAAACCGATCAGCAAAGCCAGCGCGTAACCGACGACCGTGAACCGCAAAAAGACCTTCCATTGAGAATCGCCGCCGTGCGTGTGCTGTCCGCGAAATTCCACTTTGTAAACAAAAGCGTGCATTATCATCAGCGTAAAAAGCGCGAGAATAATCACATGCGCGTCGGTCATCTTGAAACCAATCAAGATTATTTCTTCGGTCGGCGCGGGATTCATCGCCAGAAAAAGCGCACCGACCGCCATCAGAAAAAGTTCGCCGGAATAGCTTGCGTTCCGTCTTTTCTTTTCGTGTTTTTTGGCTTCACGATTGTGATTTCCGAGTTCGCTCTGCGCGAGCATCGCGCCAATTGCGGCAACGACCGCCTGAATCGAGATTTTCCCGATAATTTCATCAACCGACATCTCGAAATTCATCACATTGAACAAAAACAAAAATACGGCGGAAGTGATAAATCCAACGGCATATGCAACAAATGCGTCAACAATATCGTCGAGAATGGAGGAAGTATCTTCAAAGCCGATGTAATATGAAAGCCCTGTCAGCAAAGGAACGGCGAGAAACATAAATAGCACGAGCCGGTAACGGTCAATCGAAAATCCGAGCGACCACATTTCCATCGTCATGATAACGGGAAACGAAAAAAGAATCGCACCCGCAAAAGCGCGTCCCAAACTGATCAGAAAATGTCGGTTAGTGTGAATTGCCGGATGATTATTTGCAGACGATTGAGCCATTTGAAACCTTTTATTTCAACGAGTTTCAATAATTATACAGCAGTTTGCCGGAAATAGATCAACGAATGTTTGGCGTTAGCCGAAGATGGAAAGATTTTACGGATAACGCTTGAGATGACGTGGGGCAAAACACCGAGCAACTTGGCAAAGAAAACAACGTCCGTGTTTTGCCCTCACGTCCAATGAATTGTGTGCGACACGAAGTCGCGTAAATAGCTTTAATGCTTAGCCTTAACTATGACATTACCTCTTGTTCTTCCAAGAGTTTCCTACGAGAGCGTGCGTCGTTGGTAACGACGGGGTGCGAAGCCTCTCGGACAATGTAACTTGCACTGAAAGCATCAATTCGGTCAAGAGCTAGGAACGAGTAG
>JANPDZ010000094.1:0-2731 GCA_031431735.1 Acidobacteriota bacterium
CGGCGACGAAATCTTCGCCGAATAGTTCGTCATCGAGCATCTTAATTTCAGTATATTGTTTTTTGGCTTCGAGCAGGCGCGTCCCCAAATCTTCAAAAGCGCGTTCGGTATCAGATGCTTCGACCCAGGCATTGAAGACGAGTCCGGCGAAATCTTGTTCGTCGTCCATTTCGCCGAGAATAGAATCAATCTCGCCAACGACCAACTCGAACATATTTATTTTTTCGTCCAAAATCCGCAAAATATGTTCTTCCAAAGTTCCTTTTGCGGCAAGATTGAAAACGAAAACTTCGCGCGTCTGACCGATGCGGTGCAATCGCCCGATGCGCTGCTCGATTGCCATCGGATTCCACGGCAAATCAAAATTTATGAGCGTATTGCAAAACTGCAAATTGCGTCCTTCGCCGCCCGATTCGGTGCAGAGCAGAAGCGGAACTTCCGACCGAAATTTTTCCACTGCACGGTCTTTTTCCTGCCCGCTCATCGCGCCTTCAAAAATCGCGTGCGGGATTTCGGATTGCCGGGCAAGTTCCGCCAGACGCGCCAAAGTCGTCCGGTGATGCACGAAAACCATCTTCTTTTCATCGGGGTTACGGCTCAACAGTTCGAGGAGCGATTTTTCCTTCGCCGTCTGTTTGATTGCCGCATAACGCCGCGCCAACTTTTGCCAATCTTTGCCCGCCTTCGTGTTTGAAATGTAGCGTTCCAAACTCGCGGCAGCGGTCGTTGCCGTCGAACCTGCCGCCGACAATAAATGGCGCAGCGACAAACTATGCGCCGCCGGTGCGGTGCGGTGTTCGTTTTGGATCAGACGATTCAATTCGCGGTAGCAATCGGCTTCTTCCGGCGTCGGGTCGAGCCTTAAAGTTGCGGCGTGGCGCGGCGGCAGATGCACGTCAACCAACGAGCGCGTGTTGCGAATCATCACGTCGCGCATCAGTTCGCGCATTTTTTCGCGGTTTGCCGGAACACGCGGCTTGCCGCCGGTCATAAAGCGGGTGCGAAATTCCTTTTCGGTTTTGAAAATTCCGGGCTTGAGCAGAGTCAGTAAATTAAAAAGCTCAACCAGCGAATTCTGCACGGGTGTTGCCGACAAGAGCAGCAGAAAACGCTTTTGAAGCGCGTTGACTAATTTCCAATTCGCCGTATTACGGTTTTTCAAGTGATGCGCTTCGTCAATAATCACCAAATCGTAATTTTGCCGCGCCAGAATCGCGGCGTGTTCGGCGCGGCGGGCGGTGGCAATCGAAGCGATGACGAGCGGTTGCGCCCAGAATTTTTCCGGCTCGCGGCGAACCTGCGAGTCGTAGGTCGTGGCAAATTCAATATCGAATTTCACCGCCATTTCTTCCTGCCACTGCCCAACGAGCGTCGCCGGAGTCAGAATCAAAATCTTTCGCGCCATTCCCCGCAAAACGTATTCCTTCAAAACCATTCCGGCTTCGATGGTCTTGCCCAAGCCGACTTCATCGGCGAGCAGGACGCGTCCGCGAAATTGTTTTAAAACCTTGCGGACGGCTTCGGTCTGATACCAAAAAGTTTCGACTCCGCGCAATGCCGAAAGACACAAAAGCTCGTCAAAGCCCTGCAAAAGACTGAGTTGCACCAAATCGTAACGCAACCGGAAAGCCTCGAAATCATCGCCATTTTCCGCATTTGAAGCAACGGACGCAAGCAGATTTTCCGGCAGATTCAATTTCAAAGGAATCCGCATTTCATAAACCGGCAACGGCGGAATCTCGATTGTTTCAACGGTTTTCGCAGTCGGCGGCGTTTCTTTTTTGGTTGTCGGCGGTTTGGCTTTGCCGCGTTTTTTCTGTGCGTCTTTTAATGCGGTGGTAATTTGTTTTTTTGCTTCGCGCTCGATTTTTCGCGTCCAGCCGTGAAACCAATGTCGCAACTCCCAACCGCCCGGCAAATGCAAAAACGAACGGTTGATGCCCCCCAAGTCCTGTTTTTCGATGATTTGCCAAGCCAGCGTCCAGCGTCCCTGTTGGGCCAGCGCAATGACGGTGAGCAATTTGTCTTCGTGTTCAAAAGGCACATATCGTTTGGTAAATCGCTGAACAAAAATCTGACTCTGCGCGGGCTTTTCTTCGAGCAAAGCGGCAATCGCCGCCATCAAAAGCAGATGCCCGTTGCCCGGATAAGCGTTGAGCGCGGGCAAAACCGCCGAAAGCATCTCCGGCTCTTTTCGGGCAAGCCGGTCGTGCAGTTCATCCTTCCACTCTGCTAATGGGCGCTTAAGATTTTCGGTTTCTTCGGTTTTTTCCTGAAGTCGGCGTTTGCTCATTTGTAATATATTCAAAGATAAAATTTTTTGGCGAACAAGACAAAAATGAAAACCGCTTTATTGCCCGCGTCCGTATAATTCAAAATCTCTGCGAGAGGAAATCAAAAATTATTGTAACCTTTCTGAAAATTTTGACACTTAATTTAATGGAAAAGTTTCAAAAGGAGTTTGAAATCTGGAGAAAAGCTGATGAAACCGAAACCTACCAAAAAGAAAAAACAGCGGGCAAGCGGTGGTGGGAGAAAGTCAGTTTTGAAAAGTATTTTGAACGAAAAGCTTTTAGTTAATGGCAAATCAGGAGTTTATATTTTGGACGGGCGAAAAAGCAACCTCAATCTGCAACAGCCAGCACTTTTTGATTTTTCGCGACGCGACAGACAATTTGAACTTCTTGATGTGATCTTAAAGTAACGGCTGGGAGCGCAGGCAGCCTTGCCT
>JANPDZ010000095.1:0-2792 GCA_031431735.1 Acidobacteriota bacterium
TGAATTAAATGCAGGTAGTTGGGGTGGTAAATTTGACCACTACCCTCATTTAATTCCCAGTTTTTTCTCTTGATTGTCATAAATTCAATGTTTAGGACACTTACAGTTTTGCCTGAAACCGAAAATTTATCTAAAGTCGAGCTCTAAGCAACTGTTTGGGAATTTGATAATTATTTCCTAAGTCATCGAAGATGACAAACAATATAGCCTAGCGAGAATCGCTAGGAAAGTAAAAAGTTCAATCGCTCGCTGACAGCGAGCAACAAATTGCCATTTTGTTCGACGCTTTCAGCGTCGGAAATTGATTGCATCGAAACCCAGCGATTCTCGCTGGGCTATATTGTTTGTCGCCGTTGGCGACCATAAATTCTCTCATTGTTGATAGCTAAATAATTCTGGTATTGAAGGCTTTACATTAGATTTCAATGAATAATCCGCAATCCGCAATCACAAATCCGAAATTGCTCTGGCTCATCCGTCACGGCGAAAGCACGGCAAATATTGTGCGTCGCAGAGCCGAAAGCGAAAAGCTGTTGACGATTGATTTCAATGAGCGCGAACCGGACGTGACGCTTTCGGAGGCGGGAATCCGGCAATCAGTCGCGCTCGGCAGATGGTTTAAGTTTCAGAACGAAAAGCCGACCGTCATTTATTCTTCGCCTTACAATCGGGCAAGCGAAACGGCGCGCATCATTGCCGAAAATGCCGCATTCGAAAGCGTCAAAATCTTTTACGACGAACGCCTCAGAGAACGCGAACTCGGAATTTTTGACCGTTTGACAAAGCTCGGCGCGATGGAAAAATACGCGGAAGAATGCGCCAAACGCGAAGAATTAGGCAAGTTTTATTATCGCCCGATCGGCGGCGAAAGCTGGTGCGATGTCGCGCTTCGTGTCAGAAGTTTTTGGCGCGATTTGCGCGAAAGTTTTGCCGATGAAAAGGTCTTGATCGTCACGCACGAGGTCGTGATCCGCGTTTTTCGATATATTTTGGAAAATTTAACGGAAGCGGAAATTCTGGCAATTGACCGCGCCTCAGATGTCGAAAACTGCGCCGTCACGTCTTATCATTTCGACGCGGACGGGAATCGGCTGTCGCTCAAATTAGATAATTATTTGACATAAGAATTTATGAAAAACTTTCCCGAACCGAAATTTATCCCGCTCGATTTTCAAAAAATCGAGGGTGAAACCGAGCAGATCAAACGCGCCGAAGAATTTTACGAAAATCTGAACCGTCGGCGAACCGTGCGCGACTTTTCCGCCGCCGCCGTTCCGTTTGAAATTATCGAAAGCGCAATTTTAACCGCCGGAACCGCGCCGTCGGGCGCGAATATGCAGCCGTGGCGATTTGTCGTCGTGCGCAACGCGGAAACGAAACGAAAGATCCGCGAAGCCGCCGAACTTGAAGAATCCGAAAGTTATCACAAGCGAATGTCGGAGAAATGGTTGCGTCGGCTGGCTCCGCTCGGAACCGATGAACACAAACCTTTTCTCGAAATCGCGCCCGTTTTAATTATCGTTTTTCGAATCACTTCCGTTGTCGAAGACGGCGAATCGGAACCAACCTATTACTCGCAAGAATCGGTCGGCATCGCTGTCGGAATGCTGCTTGCCGCGCTGCATAACGCGGGTTTGGCGACGCTCACGCACACGCCAAGCCCGATGAAATTTTTGCAGGAAATTTTAGGTCGTCCCAAAAATGAAATTCCGTTTGTCCTGATTCCGGTCGGCTATCCGGCCGAAAACGCGCAGGTTCCCGATATTAAACGCAAACCGCTCGAAGAAATTATGCAGGTTGTTTGAAGTTTTGAGTCCCGCCTTTAGGCGGCTTTTAACTCGCACAGTTGCCGCCTGAAGGCGGGACTCAGAACCTCATTTTTTGGCGAATTTCTTTCATCTTCGCTTTGATTTCGCGCTCGTCAACCTTTTTTGCTTCGCCATCGCGGTAAATTTCTTCGCCGGCAACGATCGTCAGACGAACATCGCGGGCATTTGAGGCAAAAAGCAACGTCGAATAAACATCGTGATTCGGCATCTGCGCGACATTTTTGAGCGAAACAATTGCAAAATCGGCTTGCTTCCCGGCTTCGAGCGATCCCGTCTCGTTTTCCAAACCCAATGCCTTGGCACCGCCGAGAGTGGCGGTTTCGATGATTTCTTTGGCTTGCAAAAATCTCTTTCTTTCGGGCAGATTTCTGGCAAAAAGCGTCGCAAAACGCGCTTCTTCCAAGATGTCGCAAATGTTGTTGCTCGCCATCGAATCGCTGCCGAACCCGACGCTGATCTGTTTATCCAAAAACTTTTCAAACGGTGCGATGCCGTGACCGAATTTAGCGTTTGATTTCGGGCAATGAGCAATGCGCGAGCCTGTTTTTTTTATCAGATCAATGTCGCTGTCAGAAACTTTGACGCAATGCGCGAGAAGCGGTTTGGCTTTAAGAACGCCGAGATCGTCGAGGAATTCGATCGAAGAACAGCGCGGATTTTTCCACTCAAAACCGTATTTTTGATAAATCGAAGCGAAAAATCCGGTGCCGTTTTCCATTAATTCGGTTTCTTCGGCAGATTCGGCGGCATGAATCGTCATCTTTACGTTTTCCGCCAAAGCATATTCGGCAATTCTTTCAAAAAGTTTTGCGCTGACCGTGTAAGGTGAATGCGGCGAGAGTCCGACTTTTACCAAATTTGTTTCGGTTTCTTTTAATTGCAAAAACTTTTCTATAAGCTTTTCAAAATCATTTTCCGCCGTATCGTTATCGGGCGAAAATTCGGTTTCCTGGAAAACCACGC
>JANPDZ010000096.1:0-10123 GCA_031431735.1 Acidobacteriota bacterium
GGTGCTTGGTGGAAATAACCTCGCACTTTTGATTATCAAAAGACGAACTGTAAATGTCCATAATTAAATGGCTTTGCTATCATTCGATTGAAATATCACACAAATTCTCTCTGTTGGGAAATTTCCACCCAGCACCACTAGGCAATAACTATGCCGCTCAGTAATGACTATTTGTCGCTATTTTAATTGAAGTTTTCTAATACCTTTTTCAGTTAGAAACCGTGCATTACAGTCAAGATCCTTTGTGCTGTGAAGTCCGGGTGTAATTAAAAGTGTGACTTTTTATCAAAACCTTCGCCAAATCACTGGAGAAGAGTATTTTTGATGGCAAGATGCAAGTGGAATCTGTAATTGATACCGCAAAATATGCCTGCAACGCGCGCGTTGTTATCGTCCAATTTTGAAATTAGCGATTACTGAGTCGCACTTTTAATTACACCCGCTAAAAATGACTTTTCGGAGTGGACTCAATCTTGCCAATGTTCAACGTAACCGTGTTTGACCGGATTGTGATTAACGTAATTCAGACTTGCCCAAAAATGTCGGTTTGATTTTATTTCGCGGTCAAAGAAATTGCACCAAACTTTTCTGCCCGTTTGGTTATCTTCCAAATTAAATTGTCTTCCTGTTCGTCCGTGAAAGAGTTTTATTTCCGCCTTAAAATCTTCAAAATTGCGAGTCCGAATGAGCAAATGATAATGATTTGGCAAAACGCACCACGCCGAGAGTTTTGTTTCCGTATTGCCGCAAATTTCGATCAGAGATTGTTCGCATTCAGCTAATCTTTCGATTGATTTTCCGATGATGTGCGCGTGTTCATAACAAGTTGCGGTAAAAATACAACTGACAAAGCCTTCGTATTTGACACGCGGCGGCGAATGCCAAGGCAGTTTTCGACCTTTCCGAATCCGTAAAACTTCAGCCCGTTCTTCATCATTCATTTTCCGCCAATCATACATAAAATAATGTTCTGAGTTCAGTTCTGAGTTCAGTTCTGAGTTCAAACTTCAGTTTGCTGTTTCCGCCAGCGAAGCGAAGCGGAAACAAGCCTCGTCAATCACGAACTCCAAGTTTTTCCGAGAACACAAATATTTCTTAATCATCGAATATTTTAAAGCTAAAATCAACGATATTTGGTTGCCGCTCAAATCCCGTAATTGCGGCGGTTGCAACCGTTTCGCTTCGCTGACGGTTGCGGCAAACTAAAGTTTGAACTCAGAACGTCCTTCGACAATTTTTATCTCATCATTGCTCAAATCATAAAGCTGATAGACCAAACAATCAATCTTCTTTTCCAAATCTTTTGTGTTCGCCTTTGCGTCCGCTCGTCTTCGCTTCGATTATGCGTGTTCGCAATGCGCGTTGTTGCGGTTCTCAGAATTTATCGTAGTTTTCGGGTTCGATGTCGGGTGTGTCGGAAAGTGTAATTTTTGCTTTTTTAATCGCCGTGTTTGCTTCTTTCTTTAATTTGAATATCGCTGATAATTTCGCCGTTGATTGAATACCAATTAGGAATTTCAAGCTGACGATTTTCATCTTGGGCTTTTTGGACGGCATCATTGGCGATGCGTTGGAATTTTACCATTTTACGCAAAGTTTTTTCGCTTAGTTCAGTTTGCTTTTCTACATTTCCGTTAGTTTTAACCATTTTTGATACTCCTTTTCGTCTAAAATTGCGATGTTTTCTAAAACGCCTTCGGCAATTTGTGAAATTTTTCCACTTGAATTATAAAACAAACTCCAATCATCCGCCAAATTTTTATAAACATTCCAAAAATTAATGTTAGCACGTTTGGAGCGTCGGCGAATGTCTTCGTCGGGAACGTGATGTCCGCCTTTGGCAACAGGCGACACGCTCGATGCAGAGTTCGGGCGAATCCAGATAAACAAACAAAATCGTGATTTCAAAATCTTGAGTTTTCGCCGTTGCCAAATGTTTTCGCAGACTCAAGCCGGACAAAGTTGATTCGACCAACACAGATTTTCGGTTTGCCAAATAATCATCTAATCTTTGGCTGAAAAGTCGAGCGGCGGAAATGGCTTCGTTTTCGGGATTGTTCTGATTGAGTTCACGGGCGATGCGCGTCTGCTCCGAGATAATCAATTTTATCAACCAAGACAAATTCCCTCGCCAAAGTTGTTTTGCCGCTTCCGTTTGCCCCGCCGATAATAATGAGTTTTGGTTGTTCCATACACGCCCAATCTTCCGCTTATTTTTGCCTTTTTACCTTTACACCTTTCCCTCAACAATTGCTATCTCATCCGCCGTCAGTTCGTATAATCCATAAACCAAGCTATCTATCTCGCGTTCCAATTCCGTGGTTTATCTGGGGTTTTGCTTTTTTCGTTTTTTGTTAAATGTCTTCCAATAGTAAAGCTCGGAAACCTGCTTGTCGAAAATGATCATCGGTCGTGAGTGCGTCTGTTAAGTTGTTTTCTTGCATTGCGACAAACGACATACAATCGGTTAACCCCCAATCTTTGTCTATTCGGTTTTCGTAAAGATTTAATCCTTTTTGGAAAAGTTCGGATGTAGCGGGAATAATCTCAATAAATTCGCTGTTTTCCAGCGTGTGAATGACATTTGCGGCTTGCCGACGAAATTTTATTGCAGATAAGCCATCGCCAATTTCGGTTAAAATAAATTGTGTGGTAATCAACTTAATTTGATTTGAAACAACTATTTCTTGCCATTCGGCAGCTTTTTTGTGCCATTGGTCATTTGGATTGATAATTGCGTAAGTAAATGAGGTGTCAATAAATAGCAGATTATTTAACACAAATTAGTCCTCCAACTTTCCGTGTGCATAAAAATCGTGTCGCTCGGCAAGATCGGGCGGACCATCAATTTGAATCTTTGCAATAATCGTCAGCGGATGTTCTTTTGTTTGATAACGGCTTTCCACTTGCTCGACAATTTCCAAAACTTCTTGTTGAGCCTTGAGCGGCAACCGATAAACTTTTTGTTGAATCGTTTCGGCGACATTCATAATTCTTAAATTTTACTACTTTTCTATTCCTTCGACAATTTTAATCTCGTCTTCGGTCAATTCGTAGAGTTGATAGACCAATTCATCAATCTTCCTTTCCAAATCTGCGCGTATTCGCCTTTGCGTCCGCTCGTCTTCGCTTCGATTATGCACGTCCACAATTTCGGGTCGCCGGAGTTTTGTAAATCACTTTTGCGGCATATTCAAAATAGTCTTGATTACCGCTTCACCCATCAAAGAGATAATTCCGCCGTAATCAACATAAATCGGTTCGGCTAATTCGTCATACATTTTGCGTTCGGTAAAAGTATCCGTAATTCCTTTTCTGACACGCGGTTTCGCGCTATTTCGCAGATAAATTAAGTTGTTCCGATTCTCCATGATCGGTTGTTTTATTTCAGTCTTATTTGAAACTTCTTCACAAATTTCGGTAATGACAATCGCGTCCTCGTGGTTGATATGAAATCTCTCTTTGATTTCTTCGATTGCTTGTTGGATTGTCGCTTTTGGCGGCGTTAGATTGCCTGTTCCGGTTCGTGTGCCGGTTTTATTTGAATTAGCCGGATTATTCGGGTTTTCGCTTTGTCCGACAAATTCCACCGCTCCTTTGCTCAAATTTACATTCTTTAATAATTGAGTCAATTCTGATGTTTTGCCTTGTTTTATCAGCAAAATACTCATTACTTCGGCAAAAACGATAAAATCATTGAGCCATTTTTCGAGTTCAAAAAACTGTGCAATAAAATAATAAAGTTTTGTGTAACGGCGCAAAAGTCCGATATATTCTTTCTGTTTTTCGACATCAGGCAAAGCGGTTTTGAATTTTGCGCGATAGACTTGATTGATATTACTCAAAAGAGCGTCAGCGTTTGAATTACGCGCTTTAGCCTCTGTTTCGGCTTGATTGACTAATTCAGCATTGAACCAAAAGAAATTCTTTTCCGATTTGGGATTTGTTGCAACCTTTACTTCGGTATTGCTTGCCGCAAAATAAGCGAACGGAAACTTGAAAATCCGGCTCGATAAATCGCGTCTTTCAAAACTTTCATAAATCGCGTCTTCGCAATTTTGCCCTTCATCTTCGTGCTTGAGTTCGATAACGATAATCGGCAAACCGTTGAGCCAGATGACTAAATCAATACGTTCTTGTGTCAAAGGATTATAGCGATATTCTTTTTTGAAGGTAATGCGTCAATAAAAAGTTAGAACAAGAAAGCTGCCCGCGAATTTACGCGAATTTATTACAAATACATCAACAAACTTTCTTTTATTCGCGCTTTTTCGCGTTTATTCGCGGGCAGAAAAAATCTTTGGCTTCAATCCTTGTCATTCTTAACTTTTTACTGAGGCATTACTTTTGAAGGCGAAAATGTTTTTGGCGTAGTTTTCGGCTTGGCTTGCGTCCGTGTTTGAACGCGGTTTCGGTTTGTAGAGTTCAAAACGTGTGCCTCTGACCGTCAAACCGTCGCGCATTATGAGCCAGAGCGATTTTTTCGCCGTTTCTTCGCGCAAGGCTTGAACGATTTCGCGGTTCGTGTCGGTTTTATAATTTAGTTCGAGAGTTTTGTATTTTTCCGTCTGCGTGGCGGTGATAAATTCAATCAGATGATTTTCGATAAAGTGAAAATCTTTCTCCGGCAAATCCTCTTTCGACAAACGGCGATAGCGATGCGCCGTTTCGAGAAACTCGGAGATATGTTCCTGAAAGAGTGTTTCCTTATTGCTTGGCATATCCGGTGTTGCGGCTTTTAAACATTGCCTATCCAAAGCAGATTTTTTTTAAGATTAGTCTTTTCCAACGCCTTGTAAAATTTTTCATCAGCGGTAACGAATTGGCAATCGAGAGCGACGGCTAAAGCTAAATAACACCAATCATAAACGGTTTGTCCGGTGGCGGTCGCTCCGTAGAAAGCCGAATTTATCAGATTGTTGTGCGGATGCAGTTTGATTCGTGTTTTGCCGAAAGCCGTGACGATATTTCTGCCGGTGGGCGCGTCGAGTTCACCGCGTCGGATTTTTTTCCAGATGATATTTGACAGTTCGGGCAAAATCAGTTGCGGGGCGTGTAGTTCGCCGCCGTCGTTCAACACTTTGTCGGCTTCATTTCCGAAGTTTTCGGGAACATACCATTTGACCGAAACGCTTGCGTCAACGACACGAATCATCTGTTTCTGTCCTCGCGCAACAGTTCCGCGCTGTCGGAAAAGTTTCCGCCTTGCAAAGAGGCTTTAATTTTAGCGGCGGTTTCAATATCGCTCAAAATTTCGGCGGTTTCGGCGGAGCGGCGTAAAATTATCTGCACTTCGGTTTGCAGCGAACGTCCGTTGCGGGCGGCGCGTTCTTTGATTTTTTCGAGAATTTGCGGTTCGACATCTCTGACCAGAACATTAGGCATAATCTAAAACTCCTTTCTGCTTGCAAAATGATAGCACAGACGCGGAAATGTGCAAAGAGTCTTCGTAAAATCGAGCAGACAAAATAAACTTTTATTTTGCCTTTCCAATCGCGCCTTCATACACCTGTTTCTTGCCCGTTACGCATTCGTGAATCAGCAATTTGCGATAGGCTTTGAGCGTTTCAATATTGTCCGGCATCTTTGCAAATCAGATTTCTTCCCAGTTGAACGGGTAAAATTCGGCAATCAATTTGAAATCGGCGGCGTTGTGAGTAATAACCGTTAATCCGTAATGTCTGGCAGACATCGCAATCAGACAATCATTAGTCATTCGGGCGCGTTTGACCGTTTCAAATCCGTATTTTTGTCCGATGTTTGAGAGAACCTGTCCGCAGTTTGTCCAATCGGTTTTATTTGGAATGAGTAACCGATTTACTTTCTCAAATTCGTTCTCGAATTTATTGAGAAGTTTTTTCATTTTCCCGTCGCCCGCGCCGACATAAAGCTCTTCCAAAACGACCACGCTCAAAAAAAGCGGCACAGGTTTCTTTTCGCCAACGGATGCGTCGCGTCGCCCGCTGAAAACGGATAAATCGCCGTGCCGCAGAGCGTTGATATAAACAGAAGTATCGAAGGTTTTTCCCGACAAATTATTTCTCCGCTAAACGTCCGAAAACATCTTCGACGACTAAATTTTCCTTGACTGCCGATTTGATGAATCTCGTTTGCGCGTCCCAAGCCTTTTGATTCGTTTCGGCTTCGGTAATTACTTTTTCAAGCGCGATTTCGATAGTTTCGGTTTCCGTGCGCGTTCCTAAAATACTCTGCGCTTTTTTTAAGCGTGATTGATTAAGAACGAAGTGTTTGTTTTTGCGCGTTGGCGCGACATTAGACATAAAACTTACCTCCGATGTTCATAATCTCATACTTATTGCACACAAACAAAATGCAGAAACACGCACGAAGTAAGTGTGTTTTTCGTTTCCGCGTTATTCGCCCTTACTTCGTGCGGGCTTCCGCATAATCGCCTTCATAAACTTGTTTCTTGCCCGTTACGCATTCGTGAATCAGCGATTTGCGATAGGCTTTGAGCGTTTCGATTTGGCTTTTTACAGTTGTTAAAGTTTTATTCAACTTTCCGAGCAATTTGTCCAAATTGGCAATTATTTCATCTTGAATATCAACGTATTTGAAAGTAAAATCCGCATTTGTATTTGAACTCAAAGCCTTGTCATTGATTGTTACGACATCGCGCAAACGGTCAATCTTTCGATTGTTTGGAACATCTCTTTCGATAAAACCTTTGAATTTTCGCGTTTTGGTTGCGGTTGCAGTTTTGCAAGTTAAAAGTTCATCAAGCCTTGAAGAAAAATAACCTTCAATCTTCTCCAACTGCTTTGCCTTGCCGTGAAAACAAATTTTGCTCGATGTGCAAGGTTAAAACTGCTCTGCTCCAATTATTTTCGATGGTTTGGTTAAGATAAAAACAGGCGGCTGCGGGGTCTTTCACTTTCGTTAAAATTAAAAATATGATGTCCCCAAGGAATTTGAACAAGAAGTTTGAGAATTTCAGGCGTTTTTTCGTTGAGTGCGACAGCTTGTTGGACTGGATTTTCTTCGTTTCCTAAAAGTCCAACAGCTTGTTGGACTGATTCTTGAGCAATTTCGCTCAGTCCAACAAGCTGTTGGACTGAATTTTGCGAGTAAAAAAGATAAAACTGTCGAATCGAAAAAAGATTGGTTCTGGAAAATCCTGAAATCTCAGGAAACTCGGCTTTAATATCATTTGCCAAACGCTCGATAAAATCATTTCTGCCTTCAAATAATGTTTGATTTTCGGCAATCATTTCGCCGATATTCCAATACATCGCAATCAGCGAAGCATTGACCGCAAGTGCAGCTTTAGCTTGACTGCTCTTAATTTGTGATTTGACCTCAGCCAAAAACGCCGCGTAATCTTTTGTCAGTAAACTCATTTTTATCTAAAAACCCAAATTAACAATTAACAATTTACCATTAACAATTAACTTCTTCCTTCCACAATCGCTATTTCGTCCGCCGTCAATTCGTATAATCCATAAACCAAACAATCAATCTTTGCTTCCAAATCTTTCGTATCCGCCTTTGCGTCCGCTCGTCTTCGCTTCGAATATGCGCGTCCACAATGCGCGGCAATCACGGCTTGTCGGTTTCGGGTTTATTTGAGTAAGCGAACAAAACCTTCTTGTTCAAAGTGTTTATCGGTAGTTAAGGATTCCGTTATTCGTCGTTCACGCATTACAACAAAACTCACGGCATCGCAAAGAGAGTAGGTTTTATCGAGGCGGTTTTCAAGCAATTCCATTGCTTGGTGATGATAGTTTTCATCAATCCAAAGAAGTTCGAGGCGCGGCAATAAAATCAAACTTTTGAGAAAATTGAGCGCGTTTTCGCGGTTTAGCTTGCGAACGTGGGCGAGCGGCACAAATTCCGCCAAAACATAATTTGTAGTTAATAAATACTTGGCGTTTTTGAAATGCCCGGTTGCTTGTTCGTGCCTGAAATCGTCCTTGTCAAACAAACACATCAAACCCGAAGTGTCGAGGAAAAGAGGTTCATTCATCGTCGTGCGTTGCTCCGTATTCACGCGCTAAATCTTCGTCAATCTGCTCGTTATCTGCCGAGCGCGGATTGCCGCTTTTGACCGAACCTATCCAACGCGCAAAACGCTCTTCGGCGGCTTGTTTTTCCGCTTCGCTCAATTCGCGTTTTTGAGGTTTTACTTCATCAAGCAAAGTAATAATCGCACGACTTTTTTTGTTTATTTTCAACGGCTCAAGAAAAGTTACCTGACCGCTAACGTCTATTTCGGCTTCAATTGTAGTCAACATATTCAAATCTCCTGTCAGGCGAATTATATCACGCTTTCCCTTCGACCGTTCCAATTTCTGCGGGCGTTAAGCGCGTCGAGTTGATAGACCAAACAATTAATCTTTGCTTCCAAATCTGCGCGTGTTCGCCACTAGCGTCCGCTCGTCTTCGCTTCGAATATGCGCGTTCACAATGCGCGGCAATCGCGGCTTGTTGTATGACTCAGAATTTATCGTAGTTTAATGCGTGATAATTATTCGATGTTTGGGCTGAGATAAAATTCGCTTTTGTAATCATTCAAACCAAACATAACAAGTTGAAGCCAGCCTTGTCTGCCGAGCAAATTTCTTTGCACTGCATAGCTTTCGGCAAAATAAACGTAGGATTGAAAACGCAAACCCAAAGTTTCGAGTTCGACTTGGTGCGCGTAAGCGATAATTCCGCCACCGAGAGTTGAAAAATTTTCCCGAAAACCGCTTTCGACATCTATTTCGAGGTCATCCGCCACGCCGCGCTCGAAAAGACAGGATTGCGCTCCGGTGTCAATTTTTGCTAAACAATCGGTTTGCAAATTTCCGTAGCGCAGAATTGCCCGAAGTGTGATACCAATGTCGAGGGACGGGTAAGTTGCTTTTTTCTGAAAATCAATCGAGAATGTCATTCTCGCCAAAAACCTCCGCTAATAAACGGTGGACGATTGCTACCTTCGACAAAAACAATCAGCGCGTTTTTCACGCCGAGTTCCCGGGCTTTGGTCGCGGCTTCTTTATAACCGTCGCCAACGGCGACCAGCGTATCGCCATTGAGCGCGACATATTTTCCATCGTATTTATCGCGGTTTTCGGCAAGCCATTTGTATTCGAGCGCAAGGTCTTTGACAGGCACATCCGTCGCAATAATTTTGGCGGGAAAATTCGGTCTTGACGGTTTGAAACTGAGTTTTTCTTCCAATACGATTCGCACAAATTCATCTTTGCTGACGCCGTTGCGCGTCGCTTCTGCTTCAAGTTTGCTTTCAAGTTCCTTCGGCATATCTACGGTTAAAGTCATTGTATTCACCTCACGCCCAATTTTAACACAACTTATGCCTTGCCTTCGACCGTTCCAATTTCTGCGGGTGTTAAGCGCGTAGAGTTGATAGACCAAACCATCTATTTTGCGTTCCCAAGCGGAAGTATCTGCCCGAAAATTCGCTTTGGTCGAAGTTACCTCACCAATAAATCTCAACCAAACCTGATTCTGTAATTGCGTTATCTCTGGTAATCAAAGGCAAATCCATATATGAAGCAAACGCGGCAATCATTTCATCAAAAGGGTCATTATTGAAATTGTAACCTGTGCCAAGCGCAATTATTTCGGGTTCAAACGGAGCTATTCCAAAAGATTTTGTCTTTAAAACCTGCGTTGTCCAATCTATAAAACCATTGTTTAATTTGATTCGTTGTTTCTGCTCTAAAATTGCGACTTCCCACAAAACAATAATTGGAATATAGATGAAAGATTCGCCTTTCACCGCTGATTCAAAAGCAGATAAAACCTTGTTTGAGAGCGCAGAATGTTTGTTTAAGGTGAACCAAAGAAGCGAATGGGTGTCGGTGATGTAAACGGACATTTTTTAATTCCTTTCTAACTCTGTGGCTGAATTTTCAATTGCATTTAAAAACGATTGCGAAATTTCTTGGCGAGCAGCATCTAAATCATCATCTAGAATTTCGCCGAGTTTGGTTATATCAACCGAATTTTCGTTCGTTGCATTTGGTTGGTTTGGTAAAATGGTAATAAAAACCCGATGAGCGGTTTTCAAATTAACCGATTCAAGCAAATGAACTTTGCCTTTTTCATCAATGACAGCTTCAATGGTTTGCATCATAATTTTTGATTTTACTAC
>JANPDZ010000097.1:0-4387 GCA_031431735.1 Acidobacteriota bacterium
CGGACCACAGCCGGTGATCACGACATCACCGGTCACGAACCTGACGGCTGCCTTCAGCGGGGTTGCCAACCCGAACGGAACGTGGACATTAAGATTTACCGACAATGCGGCCGGCGACACTGGGACAGTTTCGGCGGCGACTCTGACAATTGTTGGTCTAGCTGTGCCTCTTGATGCCAACACCGATTTCAATGGCGACGGCAAAACCGATTTCGTAGTTGCTCGTGGAACGACGACACCTTTGACCGAAGCAACTGCTCCGGGAATGGCTCCGATTTCCAGGATGGTCAGAGATCAGGAAGTTAAAGGTAGAGTCAGATCAACCGATAAAACCGACGGCGCAATCGCTCCGCCGATTTACTGGTACACGAGCTTTAACGGTTCGGGAACAACCGGTGTCGGACAACTTGGCGATGCGGCAACCGATTTTGTCGTCACCGAAGATTTTGACGGCGACGGCAAAGACGATTTGACCGTTTGGACGGAAGCTCCGGCAGCTTCGGCAAACTTCAAGATACTGCAAAGCTCGACCAATACCGTTCAAGTCGTAACATTCGGTCAAACCGGTGACGATCCGGCAGTGGTCGGCGATTATGACGGAGATGGCAAGGCCGATCCGGCGGTTTATCGCTGTCCGGCGGTGGCGGCTCCGGCTGGTCAATGTTTCTTCTTCTATCGCGGCAGTCTCGCAAATCCGGGCGGAAATATTACATATGTTCCCTGGGGATTTGGCGTTGACGGCGATTTCTTCCCGTATGTCGGCGATTTTGACGGCGACGGCAAAAACGATTTCAACGTTCAAAGAGCCAATCCGTCGGCAACCACGCAAGGTCAATTCGTCCTTTTGAAATCAGCCGGCGGCATTGAATATATCAACTGGGGCTTAAGTTCTGATTTCCTTATTCCGGGCGATTATGACGGCGACGGTAAAACCGATATTTGTCTCCGACGAACCGTTTCGGGCGCAAGACAACACTATATCTTGACCCGCACCGGAGCTACAAGCCAGACTCAATGGGGAATTACGGGCGATGTTTCCGCTCCGGGCGATTATGACGGCGACGGCAAAACCGATCTCGCGATCTGGCGTCCGAATGTAAATCCTGCCCAAAACTTCTTCTGGGTGCTTAATTCGAGCAACAGTTCGGTCACACAGTTTGAATGGGGTCAAACTGGCGATTTCCCCGTCGCAGGTTGGGCAGTTCACTAATATTTATTTTATTACTTAGGACTAAGAGGTTGAGAAATTTTCTCAGCCTCTTTTTATTTGAAATGGTCATCATTTGAAATAAATCGGAGAAGAAATCCGGTCAGTGAGACACACTAAAAACCATAACTGAGCGGGATAGTCTCTACATATTCGGATTCAACAAGTCAGAACAAGAAGCGGTAGCGACTTGTTTTTGATTCACGCGTTAAACCCGTCGCTACCGCTCAGGGTTCTGACTTATTGCTTAGCCTTTTAGTGGAAATGGTATTACTTGAAATTACAGAAAAAGATTTTTGCCCACGAGCTCACACAAAAGACACAAAAACAAGAAAAAAGATTTGGCAAAAATGATTTTTTTTCGTCTGTTTAGTGTTTTTCGTGGGCAAATAATTCTTGTTTTCTTTGATCTCTAATGAAAATAGAGCGGACGCAACCCGTTTTCCAATAAAGCCTGATAAACGTTTTCATCGGTTGCCGAAACTTTTACGCCATCCAAAACCTCTGCTAATTTTTCATCCGCGAAAAGAAATTTCAAACTAACCGGATCTTCCGCCGAAGAAAAAATAAATTCATCAACCGCGCCGCTTTTGAGCAAAGTTTTTAGTTTGACATTTGCCGTCTCAACTTCAAATTTTGCCTCATAAATCGCCAACTCTTCGACGATTGCGTTGGCATTTCTTAAATTCTCGATGAATTGAAATTTTGATGATTTTTCCTTTAAGACCAAAAACCTCAAGTCTTGCAAATTATCAGCGGCAAACCCGGAAATAACCGAAAATACAGAATCACAATCAATTTTTGTCGGAATCACGTCGGCGTGAATTTGCACAAACCGCAAACGGTCGGAAACATTTTCGCCCAAAGCGCAAACCGTTAACGCATCGAGTTCAAACAGATCAATTTCGAGTTTTCTTAACGCTTCAATAAAATAATCAACCGAAAACACATCAGTAAAAATCAACCAGTCAAACGCGGTCAGTTCACTTAGAAACATTTTAAATGCTTCGGTAATTTCAAGTTTTTTGCTCGTTATTGACGGAAAAATCAATATGTCCTCATTATTTGCTTTTAATTTGGAAATCAGTTTTGTGTTTAGCGGGCTGGCAAATAAGCCATAAGTTTTGCTGGTTTCGAGTTTCGACATTTTATAACTGATGTTACGCAATTTGGGGTGTCGCTGAAAGCGACTGAAAATATAGCGTAGGGTGAAGGCGTTTCGCCGAAACCCTACGAGGCAGTTAATCATACAATCCGACGCTGTAAGTGTCGAACATTATTGTTGCTCACCTTCGGCGAGCAATGGAATTATCAATCTGACGTAGGGTTTCATTCGCTCGCGCTCATTGCACCCTACGCTATAATGTTTGTCGCCTTTGGCGACTCTAAAAAAACACTATTGCCTAACATCCGTAATAAGATTGTAGCGGTTGATAAAATTTGTGCAAGTTTGCATTTAGCGTCCAAAAAAAGTATGGTTTGATGTTTGGTATTTTATCAAAATAATCGTCTTTCACGACCGAATACTATTGCAAACTAACTATGAAAGCAATGATTTTAGCCGCCGGATTCGGCACACGGCTTTTTCCTTTAACAATTGACCGCACCAAACCGGCGATTCCCTTTCTCGGCAAGCCGCTGGTTGGCTATGTTGCCGAATATCTCGCAAAATTCGGGTTCACTGACGTTGTTGTCAATCTTCATCATCAGCCCGATTCGGTCATCAAAGCGCTCGGCGACGGCAGCCGCTTCGGTGTCAGAATAAATTATACATTTGAAGAACCGAAAATATTAGGCACGGCCGGTGCCCTTGATAATGCCAGAGAATTGCTGGAAGATGACACTTTTATTATCGCAAACGGCAAAATCATTACCGATATTGATATTTCAAAGGCGGTTGAAACTCACAAAAAATCGGGCGCAATTGCGACGATGATCTTAAAACCGAATACCAAGCGCGAAAAATTTACCGAAGTTGAAGTCGAAAACGGTTTTATCAATGGTTTCGGCAATTTTGCACATCCTTTCACCGAAGCAGAGATCCGTGACACGACCGGCGGACTTTCAACGCCGCTCATGTTCACCGGCATTCATATTCTCGAACCCCGCGTTTTTGAATATATTCCGCGCGGAGTTTATTCCGATATTGTGCCGACCTTTTACAATCCGGCAATTGCCAAAGGCGAGAAAATCGCCGCGCACGTGACGGACGCAAATTGGTTTGAACTCTCGACAATTCCGCGCTATCTTGATATTTCGTTGGCAATGATGAACGGAAATGATGTTTTCAAAGGGGCAAATTGCGCGATTTCGCCAAATTCGATTGTCCGGGATTCGGTAATTTGGGATAATGTCGAAATCGCCGCCGACACAAACCTTTACCGGACGATCATTGCCGACGGCGTCAAAATCGAAAGCGGAACACATTTTGAAAATGCTGCCATCGTCCGTGCCGATATGGTCAGAAATTGCGAAGAAATTCCCGAAAAAGCTTTGAAAGGATACATTCAAGGTGAAAATTACATTGTTCCGTTAAACTAAGTCAGAACCGGAAGCGGTAGCGACCGGCTAAATTTTTCTATGTCAGACTTTCGTAAAAGACTCGAAACATACTTAACCGATCGAAAACAAAAACAATCCATCGAACAATTAACACCCGATGCCTCAACCCGCGAATATTATCGCGTCAATTTGGACGGTCAAACGGCGATCGCCTGCGTTTATCCCGAACCTTTTGATGCAAAGGAGCAAAGTTATCTCGACGTCACAAAACTTTTTCTCGCGGCGGATTTGCCGGTCGCGGAAATTTACGATTTTGACGAAAAACTCGGTATCATCCTTCAGGAAGATTTCGGCGATACGATTTTGCGTGATGTATTACTAAGATCCGATGAAAAAGTGCGCGAAAATTATTTAAGTCAAACAATTTCGATGATTGCCAAGATCCAAGCCGCGACGCCGCTTGCATTTGCACAAAACTCAATCGCTTCGCGGCTTGCATTCGACTTTGAAAAACTTTCGTGGGAACTCGGTTTTTTCACAACTCATTATTTTGAATCATTTAAGAAAAATCCTTTGAAAGAAACAGATTCGACATTATTGAAAACAGAACTCGACGAAGTTGCCCAAGAACTCGTCGGAATGGCAAAGGTTTTGACTCACAGAGATTTTCACGCGGCG
>JANPDZ010000098.1:0-3765 GCA_031431735.1 Acidobacteriota bacterium
AGGACGAGTTTTTGTGTGTCTTCGCTCGGCGTTTTCAGCGGAAAGAAATTTAACCAAACGTTTTGTCAATCCTTTTTTACTTTGCGTCCTTAGCGTCCTTTGCGGTGAAAACTTTTTCGACCTGCGTAACGTGAGTTATAAGACGGCGTTCAACCATTAGCTACCGCCAAACCTTCTTCTGACTCGTTTAAAAATTCTCCAAAACAACTAGCGCGGTTTCACCGCCGCCGGCCGAAACATTGACGAGCGAAGATGCCGAAAGCCTGACAAGTCCGCCGTCAACTTTTCCGCGAAACAAAAACGGATCGAAATCAATATTGAGGCTCTGCATTGAAAGTTCGTCGCCAAAGGTCGGAATCATAGTTTTCTCGACCGCGACTCTTTCCTGCACGATGAAACAATTTTTTAAGGCATTTTCAATTAATGTTTCCCAATCGGACGCGCCGGTTTCCCAGCCGAAACTGATGCCGTGTCCGCCGTAATCGTCGTGTGGTTTTAAGATAAAGTTTTCGCGCCTCAAACGTAAAAGCTCCGGCAAATCAACTTCTTTGCCTTCAAAAGTCGTCCGACAATCGCGCACACGGCGCGTCCACGGAATATGTTTGCGGACAAGCGCGATTTGTTCCGATGTAAATAGATGTTCGTATTTTTCATCGCTGACAATCGCGAAACTCGTTTTTTTATGCGGAATTTTGACGCGAAAATTATTCGCCATACATACATTTCCGTCCGTGTAAGCACGAATTAGCGGATGCTGCGCGTCAAATTTCTCCAAAAATTCGTGAATGATCACGCGTTTATAAAAAATATCAACCTCAAAATCTCCGACTCGCAAAATCGTGCCGTCGTATTCGAGCTCAAACGGATTGGCAATAATCGTGTTGTAGCCTTCCGATTGCCATAATGAGCGCAAAATCTCAAATTCCGAAGCGGTTGAAACGCCGTCCCAATCAACGATCGCGATATTCGGTTTTTCTTTTTTTCCGCCGAAATCGCGATACGCCGAATCAAGCGCGGCGAGCAAAGTAATATGCGGTGTTGGTCGCCAATGTCTGTTATCGGCTAAAAATGCTTGAATTTCGGGGACTTTTTCAAAAACCTTTTCAAACGAAAACTGGTCGCCGATTCCCGCTGGAGTTTCGGCGTTATATTCCAGAAACTTAAAATCTTCGCCGTTTAAATAGGTATCGAACCGGCTCGAAACGCACAAACCCTGATAACGCGGACTTAAACGCGCAAGGCGTTCTTCTTTTTCGGTCAGATTTATTTCCGCCATGATTTCAGCATTTTCAAGTGCCGCGTCGGTCATTCGTTCAAAGACAAGATTCAGGTTTTCAGCTGCGTATTTGATCGTTTCGTATCGCGAACGCGCAAAAAAATGAGGTCTCAGAAATGGGCAAATCGGTCGGTCTCCGTGCAAAATTCCCGTCTGTTTTTGTATTTCTGCCAAAACGGCAAATATCTGCGTGTCAAAACGGTATTTTCCGAGTAGTTTTTCATCAAGCTTTTGAATAAGATTTTCGAACCTTTTGCGCATATTTTTCTTTCCGAATTAAATTTACGGCTCTAATGTAACTTAATTTTCGGCAAAACCAAATTTTTACTTGTATTGAACGTTTCTTTGTGCTATTCACTAATTAAATTTTCCTGTTATACTGAAAGCAGAATTTGCAACTTTGCAAAACGGGCTGTCGTAAGGATTTCCGGCAAAAAGTACTTTTTAATACAAATTTTTAGGAGCAAGTCAGATAAAAATGGGATTGTGGGCAAGACTAACACGAATTTTCAGAGCGAGTACCGGCGCGGCATTGGACAAAATGGAAAACCCTGAATTGGTTTTACAACAAACAATTCGGGATATGCGAGACCGTGTGCCGGAACTCAACAACTCAGTCGCGCAAGTTATTGCAACTGAACGGCTTTTGGCGAAACAAAAAGAAAATCTTTCAACGCAGGTCGTTGATTTGGATTCAAAGATCAAAGCCTCGGTCAAAATGGGACGCGACGATATTGCCACCGCTTATATCGGTCAATTACAGCAAGCCCAACTTGATTTAGACCGCACAACTGTTCAGGCCGAACACGCACAGGTTGCCTCGAAACAAGCCTTGAAAGCGCGTGACAATTACGTTCTGAATATGAAGAAGCGCACTGCCGAAGCCATGCAGTTGATCAGTGCGGCAAAACAGGCGAAACTTCAAGAACAACTCGCGCAGACGATGGAAACCTTCGATATCGGCGACGATGCTTCGACCTTTACCGAAATGCGCGAAAAAATTGACCGTCGCGTGGCGGCCGCTGAAGCCAAACTTCAACTCGGTTCAAGTTCGGTTGACGCGCAGATGCAGGACATCGAACGCGAAGCGATGGATATTCAATTGCACGACAAACTGCTTGAATACAAACAATCCATGGGACTTCTCGGCGCGGGCGGAAACAACGCCGGCAAACAGATTTCCGCCGGAACTGAAGCGAAGAGTGATGACGTGCTTGACCAGGTTTTATTGAACGAAGCGAATCAGCAAAAGAATTGATGGAATATTTCGATTTTACTGAAACGCTAAAATTTGAGCGAAAGGCGGTAAAATTAATTGGAGATGATGAAATTGGCGAATTGCAATTATATTTATGTCAATTTCCCGAACGCGGCGCAGTCATTTCCGCTTCAAACGGAATTCGTAAATTGCGTTGGTCATCTTCGGGAAGAGGCAAACGCGGCGGTGCGAGAGTGATTTATTATTTTTCTTTGGGACGCGGACAAATTTTGCTTTTGGACATTTATGCAAAAAATGAAAAAGATGATTTAACTTTTGAAGAACTAAAAATTCTGAAAAATGTTGTGCAAAAGTGGTTAGAAAGAAAATGAATAAAATCGAAGTAAAAAAAATCTTTGGGCGTGAAACGCGAATTAAAATTCCAAATACGCCGGAATCTGATTCTGAGAGCGTTTTTGCAGTTTGTCTAAAAACCGATGATGAAAAATTGCTTGTTCCGACTAAAATTTACAAAATCAAACTCGGCGGAAATCGTGCATGCCTGATTGACGAAAAAGGTGAGGTAGCAATTTATCCAATGGATTTTTTCTTAGTTTTATCACTTTCGCCCGTCGCTGAAAATACTCTGGCGGAAGTTATCGGTTAAAATATCAACGAAGCGAATCAGCAAAAATGAATTTAACGGTTGCCGAAAAAAGAAAATCTATTGCAACATTGCCGCCTAAAAACGGCAAGAAAGAGGTTTTCTATCCCGAATCCGATGGTCAGCCGATGGGAGAAACAGCATTTCATATCGATTTAATATCGAATCTTCTTCAAACTTTGAAAACTTTCTTCAATCAACAAAATAATGTCGTTGTTATTGCCGATATGATGTTTTATTATGAAGAAGGTAACTCGCGAAAGGTTATCGCGCCGGATGTGATGGTTGTTAAAGGTGTAAAAAATTACCCGCGCCGAACATTCAAACTTTGGGAAGAAAAAATTCCCGAAGTGGTTTTTGAAATTTCTTCGCGTGGAACTTGGAAAGAAGATTTTCAAAAGAAATTTATTCTTTATCAGGAATTAGGCGTTAAGGAATATTATATTTTTGACCCGGAATATGATTATCTGGCTGAACCGCTGGTTGCTTAGTAAAAGAAATTAAATAAGGTCATCCATTTGGGATCTTTTGGCATCCAAACAGAAATGCGAAAACAGAAAGAACATTATGAAAGCGATTTTATAGAAAAGCAACTGAGTTATTATCGGAGTTTGCCGGAAAAACAAC
>JANPDZ010000099.1:0-16147 GCA_031431735.1 Acidobacteriota bacterium
AAATCCGTCGTCGGTATAAATTGATGCTGCCGCGGCAATATCCCGACGGCTAAAGGCATCGTAATATTCGCGCAGAACCTTGCCGATTTCAGCTTCGAGCCTGGCGTTGTCACTGTTGGTTTGTCCGTTGATATTTTGGGCGAGAACCAAAACTGCCAAAATAAAAGTCGTCATAAATATTTGTTTCATTTTTAATTTTCTCCTTTTTATTTCAAATTCTTGTTATATCGCACTGAAATCTTTAAGGCAGAAAGACAGACGGATTTGTCATTCGCCATTGCCGCGATAAACGACGATGATTTCACTGCCCAACTTTCACTTTCAATCAATGTTTTGGAGGCTTTGTTTTCATTAGTTTATCTCCATTCAATTAAAATCCGGTGACGGTTGAAATCCGCTATTTGCTATCGAAGGAATTTGATTTGCTTTGAAAACTTGTGCCGCATTTATAGCATCCGAAACCTTTGAAATCATCAATAAAGTGACAAAAATATTCGCAATACCACAAAAAAGCCCGACAACCGGAATTATTGAAGTCACCGTTAGGACACCCCAAGTAATCAGTAATCCTGAACTTAGCGGCGGGACATTGATTCGCCGGTCTTTCAAGTATCCGTTAAAGTCGGTGGCAAATCCGGGCAAGGCTTGGAAAATCCAATAAAAGTTGTAAAAAGGAATAAAGAATCCGACGACTGCAAAGACCGGAGTTGTGCGAGCAAAATGACCGTCTTGAATTGACGACCAAATCCGATAAATAAAAGTGTAAAAAGTAATTATCCCCAAAATAATGAGAGAAAGTACAAATAATGCCCAGAAGATCAGAAGATAAATTGCGCCTTTAAAAAAAGAAGGTCCTTCAAAGTATAGTGGCATGAACAATGAAAAAATGATGATTGGAATTGTAAAAAGACTTGCCGACATTATTCCAATGTAATACTGTTTGGAGATAAACGGTTTTCGGCTATCAATCGAAGTAGTTTTGTCTTGAGCAAGCCACAGCAGAAACCACCAAATTAAACTCAGCACAATCCCACTAATCAACGATAAAACAAAACGGATAATCAAGACCCTGAATTTATATTCCGATGTTTGAATCAAATCAGTTATTATAGAAAAACAAAAGGCTAGTGGTGCTGGGCTGAAATAACACCACAGTCAAAGCTCACTACAAATGGTGTTTCGGAGACAGTCGAATTGATTTTTCCCTGTTGGGAAATTTCCGCCAAGCACCACTAGAACATTACCCAGGATTACTCCTAAAAGAATCGCCGGCAAGCGTTTCTTGAAAATAAGGAAAATAATTGCAACTCCGATTATTAAGCTGATAAAATGGAAAGTGTCCCTTAGAATTATGGGGATTTCGCGGATAAAAATATCAAAATCACCAACTTGTTCATAAGGATTGATTGGATAGATCAAAAAAATAACCAAAGCATTGAGAGGAATAAAAATGAATATCGCAATTATTGCTGCTACCAAATTATTTGCGATAAAACGAAAGGCAACGCAAAGCAAAATTGCAAACAATAAGCTTGAAATAATTGAAATGATTGAGGGATGTCTAATCACCGAGAGTATTAGTGAGTAAAAAAAACCGGGCAGATCGGTTTTGGTTCCATCATCCAAAAAGTATAGGTTAATTAGTCCGAGGATATTAGAAAACCGATTGCCGATAAATATTGCTGTAAAAAAAATCATCACGCTTCCAAAATGAAATCGTTCTTTTGAAAAGCCAAGCATTTCTCTAAATGTATTTGTTTCCATCATTTTATCTCCTTAAAACCACCGTACCAAGATGCAGTTTTCAAAAGAATATCCGTTGTAAGTTGCTCTAAATATGACTTGTTGTCCATCTTTCAGGAAGTAGAATTGTCTCAACGAATCCTTGTCGTTTCCGCAAGAAATAAATTTTTTCTCGCCAACCCTAAAGTAATTTTTCTCGTCGCCTAATTTATAAACCTCGCCCGTAATGTCTATCACTTTTCCTTTATATTTCTTGCGGTTTTTGTCGCGCACATCATAACTTACAGCGGAATTTTCAACCTGTTCATAAAATTCCTTTGCTGTTATGGTAATATCGGGCGTTTCGTCAAGCATGACAGCGGGCTTTCTCTCAAGGATAATGCAATCCATCAATTCAATTTGATAACTTACCGAAACATCACATTTTGCATGAACTCTTTCGTCCTCTTTGATGTTTTGGAGTTTATCCGCTTGTGATGCGCCGAGTGCCAAATCAACCCACCTTGATTCTTCCGTCCGAAAATGAAGTTTTTTGCGGTCAAAAGCTTGAAATAAAAAAACCCGCCCCGAAATTTCAACAACTTTACCTTTGTATTTGGCATTTCCCGATTCCCGGTTTTCCGTCGCCAATGCCTCTTTGTAAAAATCATTGGCGTTCACTTGGAAATCGGCTTTCTTTTCGGGGTTTGGGTCAGGAAAAGTCTGCGGCGGCTTGATTGGAACATCCGGTTTACCCATCATCCTCGAACCTTGATTGAAAGGCAGATTTTCGGCAAACGCTATCCAGTTAGCCACATTCACGCCGGGACCGCCAATGCTATATAATTTGTTGTTTTTATGGACGTAAAGCGGGTAAAGGCAGGTCGCGCTCGTTGCCAATTCCTTCATGTTTCCGTCAACGAACGAAAAACGTATTGGCTTTTTACCTTTTTCGCAGGATTTACTAAGTTCTTTTTCGAGAGTTTCTTGCGCCGTTTTTTCGTCCGCATAGACCGACACCAATAAGATTATGCTTTTCTCGTAATCGTCCGGATAATCCTTGTTCATATAAACTCCGGCGAAAGTTTTTTCCGTTCCCCAAATATTTCCGTTCCCCCGATTACGGCTTTTCAATTTAAATTCACCGGAGTCGGTGGTTTTGACCGTTTCCGGCACATCGTCGTCGTTTGGCGATGGATACAAATTTCTAAACGCCAAAAATCCCAAAACGCCCGCAATTAACAAACTGACGATAAAAAAACCGCCGCAGCCGAGCAATAAACCTTTTCGACTTTTCTTTGGCGTGGACGGCGCGGCGACGGTGGCGGCGGCTTCGACGGGCGTAGCTTTTCCGGCGTTCGGAAAATAAACGCCCAGATTTTGCCATTCCTTTTCACCGTGTCGGATAGCCGAATCATTGGGTGAAAGTTGTCCATTTTTGAGCATTTCCAAAACCTTCGTTTCCTCAAAAGGTCCCGTTTGTTGATTGTTTTTATAAATGTAAATTGACATTATTTTCTCCTTTTAAGTTCTTCCTCTTTCTACGCTGTCTCTGATTCCTCAACAAATTTACGCGCTTCGTCGGCGGCTTGCTTATTTCTACTTTTGATAAAATGAAGTTGAATTTCCAAACAAGCCTTGAGCCGCAGCTCTTACTCAAAAAGTCCGCTGATTTCTTTGTTATGGTCAATCTCTAAAGCTTTAATAGCGTTAGGACTATTTGAATACGTTGGAAATCTCATAACGAGTTTACGGGTTCGAATAACATTTTCTAAACCGGGATAGCGAATAGTCACGTCAGTTAGCAATCCCGTAAGTCGTTTATGTACAAAATTCACGTCTTCTGCCCAAATATAAATCGAGGTCACCGCGTCTTTAACGAAATTGAATCGGGCTATCGTTTTCTCAGCGGCGAAAAGATTGCCTTTGGTGAATTTCAGAAGCCTGTAATTTATCTGCATTTGAGAGGCTTGCGGACCGCCCCATTCTACAATCGAAGAAGTTGTCTGGTTGCTATTCCCATTATTCTGGTTGATAAATCCATTATAAAGTTCTATCTCGATAGTAGTGCCCGGCATTATTAGTCCGGGAGTAATATCATAAGTTATCCCGCCTTTAAAAACGCCTTTGCTTGAACTCAAATTTGGATTTGGAGAACTGGTTTGAAGCGTAAATCTGCCCAGTAAATTAAGTATCGCTCTTTTTTGTTGTTGGATCGTCCATTCTCCGATTTTGGGTGCATGTGACCAATCCTCCGGATCGTCTCCGAAACGGGGGTTCAATTTTCTTTCTTTGCCGAGAAAACATTTTCGCGCGAAAACTTGATAATCGTCGCTTGTATTCTTGCTTCCGAAAATGCTAGAAATCAATACGATAATTCCGCCTACCAAAATCAAAATTACGCCGATGGTAGCGCCGATGCCGCTCAGCGAAGCATATCCGCCTGCCGTTAATAAAGCCATTCCCATAGCGGCTCCCCCCCCAACTATCAAGGCTCCGCCGACTATACCGGCAGTATAAAATTTAGCTGCTGTATAATCGCCACGATTAACGGATTTCTGCCTACTTTCATTCATTGAAATGATGGTAGTTATGCCGCATATTAACGATGCAGCGACATTGATCGTGGCGAACATTCCTCCCCACAAACCTCTGATATGTGTTGCACTAAATCCCACTCTTCCAACTGTATTCGTTTCCACTAATGAGGGAAAAGCCCGGTTCATCCATGTCTCTTTTCCTTTAACATACTTAATTATATCTCCTATTTCTACAAGCGTATCCTGCACTGCTAAGGTTAAACTGGAACCGGCATTAAGGTATTCTGTTGTTGAAACCGTCATTTGATTCGTTTGATAGTCATAACGGGATGCAGTAAAAACGTTGATAAGGTTAATCGCACTGACAACGATCGCGGTACCTTTAAATGCCCAACCGGGAGTTTTAATTTTCCAAAAAACTCGTTTGTATTTTAGGGCGTATCTTTCATAAAGAGTTGCATCCTGCCAAGCTCCGGCATAATCCTGCTCTTTCCAATTTTTATAGAAATCGAGACGAGTCTTGGTAATATCGAGTGTGGTAGCTAATTGAAGGTTGACATTTTTGTCTATGAAGTCAAGTGACGTCGTCAGGGCGGTTGATCCGCTCTGCCAATCCCAAACGGACGAACTCTTTAATGAAGTCAGCGGCACTGCTTGAACCTCACCCGGAAGAATTTGATGATCGTTTAGCAATTTAATTAGCTTACCCGTCTTCTTCTCAAGATATTCTCCCAATTTCGCCAGAAATTCTTTTCGTGTGCCTTTAAAACCGATCGGTGGTTGAAATGAAACAAAGTCGCGGAGGCTGTTTAACAGCAATACATCATGATTTGATAACCGCCAACCGAACTTTAGCGTGGCTTTTATATTAAAGGCAGCTGTATTTGTGTCTAAATCCTTGAAATATTTAAGTAATAAATCATGGACGACGTAGCCGCTTTGGTTAAAAACATGATTAAGATAAGCAATCCCCGGCTCAAGGGTAATCATTTGTTCACTACAAATTCCCCAATGTATCAAGCCGATTGCTATGTCAGCTGCATCTTTGGGATTATCAGGATTGGTATCTCGCAGAATCGCGGTTTCAATAATTTTATGCGCATCACCTTCAAGCCATTTGATAAGCTGCATTATGCTGCGATGTAAATTGGCTAAAATAGTGGCATTTCTGTCATCTATCTCTTTCTCCCATAAATTAAGGTATTGCAACCATTTACCCGAATCTTCCAACTCTATGTCTATACTACCTTTCTTCGGATGACTGTCGCTGACGGATTTCAAAAGTTTAGCAACGTATAAATGGTCAAGTGTCCAAGTCGTCTCAGCCGTTAACTTTTTTGTCGTTTCATTATGCTTTGAGCCAACCCACTCTTCATACTCTGTCAGACGTTTCGGTAAAATCTGATTAGCAATATTTTCCGCCCACGCGTAAGGATCTATAACCATTAGCAGCACCGGATTTTTCTTGATGTCTTCGGGAACGGGACCCAAATTCTGCTTAGGGTCATTCGGATCAAATGCCAGAGGAGGATGACTCGGGTCGGTTATTATGGTACGGACATTGTCCTTTAACAACGGTGTCAAACCATTTGGATGGTTCATCGCATATTTGATTGCCTCCGGTCCGAGCTTTACCGGGCTGAGCAGAAAATAAAAGCGTCTGTTCTGTCCGTCCGGAGCGAGATCAATTGAAACGGTTTTGAAATTTCGGGGTATATACGTCTCTCTGTTACGGCGGCTTTCGGTCTTTGCTTTTTCTAAAACTGTCGAATCGGATAGGAAATACCACTTGTTGCCAAATTCCAATTTCGTTTTTCCGGTTTCCTTTAAGCCTGAAACAGCCTTTATCGAATCCGGACTCGGTGCTACAGTGCTTGTCACATAGATCTCATATTCGACCTTATCGGGTTTCTCTTTAAGATGATAAACGCCGGGAAAGTCTAAAGTAAACGCCGAACCAGGCTGGTCATCCACGGTGGCACCCTCTCTATTTCGTCGTATTTGCGGCGGCGGCTCGTAACCAAAATCAATACCCGCCCCCGAAAAAACGTATAACCATTTGCCGGAAACCTCTTCAATATCTGCGTCAGCGAGGGTTTCCAAAACCATTACTTGTAAATGGCTATCGAGTGTGGCTTTTCCGTCACGCGGCACAACAACCACTCTGCCGGGGCCTTTTACTGCAATGCCGGTACTTTTGGGAACTAGAATCATTCCCGGAGTCTCAGCCCCGGTGAATATATATGATGTTCCGTTGTGATTGCTACAGCCGACATATTTGCGAAGATACCAATTAACCTGCAATTTATTGACTGTTTTCCAATTATAGAGAAAGAGATCTTCGAGTCGCCATCCGTAATCTTTAGCGATACTTTCCAGCGAATCTCCGTTTTTAATCTTGTGCCATTCAAGATTGTCAGGCGCTTTTACGCCCTTGTTAAACCTAGTGCCAAGTTCTAAACGTGGTTTTTCTTCCTTTGGTATTGACATAATTAACTTCCATTTACTTCGACCAGTTTTTGCCGTGTTTCCTCATTTAATTCTCCTTCGCCGGAAAGTTCGACCGAACGCTGAAATTCGGCGATGGCGGCGACGGTTTCGAGGTTGAGTTCGTCGTCAATCTCTCCTTCATAAAACCCAAGATTTTGTAAACGCTGCTGGACACCGCTAATCTCGTCAATCGGATCAATATAACCGAAATTAATTGTTATCTCCTCTTGGTTTTCGCCCAGCAATAGAAGTCCATAACGGGCTTTCGACGGAATCTGTTCATTTAACGTGCCATTTTCATCCGTCTTCCCGTTTCGAGACTTTCCATCTATTTTGAGAATAAAATCTTCGTTCGCCCGAGGCTGTCCCAAATTCAACAAAGTGAGACTGAACTGTATTAAAGACCCGATGAGATAAAATGTATGACATTGCTCGGTTTCTCCTGAATACTCTTTGATCTCAAAATCAGGGATAAAAATCCGGTCGCCCTTTTTTATGATGTTCAGTTGTTTCCGCTTCTGGCGGAGTTCCTGATTCTCCGGGTGGTTCCAAACCGTCTCCCCAAAAAATCCTTCTTCCTTGCAGATGTTGATAAAGCAATCGCCCTCGCGGGCGGTTATAATTTTAGCCATTTGGTTTAAGTTCCTCCTTCTCCTACGATGATTGTCATCTCTAGTGGCGACATCTTTCTCTCTGCCAATTCAAAATTGTTAAAATCATTGTTTCAAGACATTTCAACCTTCTCGACGGAAATGCGTCGAAGCCGATGTTTTCCAATTGCAGCAGAACCGAGCTCGAAAACGATTAAAAATGCGACCATTAACATTGAACTCTTTTTCATAATTTTTTCTCCTGCTATTTATCTTTTCTACTGACCACTCTGATAAGACATTTCGGGAAAAACATTTCAGATTTTTATTTTCAAACTTTTGCCGCGTATTGATTCGGCGTGTGGTTTGACATCGATTGATTTTGCAGCATCGCGTAACTTCGCACAGGCAAAATCGGCGGGCATCAGGCGGTCAGCCGACAGACCGAATTGAAAGGCGAAAAATCCGGCGGTTGATTGATTGAGATACCAAACTCTGTCCGAAGGGCGAAAGACGGAAATATCCGATGTCATTCGCCATTGCCGCGATAAACGGCGATGATTTCACCGCCCGACTTTCACTTTCAATCAATGTTTTGGAGGCGCATCCCTCGGTCGTTTTATTTTACTCTCTGGTATTTCCTTTCGTAGCGGAATACTGTGCTTCTCAAAATAAGCTCATCTCCCGATACTTTAAATTGCTTTTGATCGGTTGGATAACCATTTGAATCGAGATCGATATGCTCATCTCCGATAAATTTGTATTTTCCCGAAAAAGGCGTACCCATCTCGATACCTTGTATCGTTCCGTCTGCGAAGAACTCAATTGTCTCCCTATCATTTAATTTCCATTTGCCGATAATATCCTTTTGCGGGCTGGAACAGGCGGCAAGAAATAAAGAGCCGATGACGACGGCGATGACAAAAGCTAAAATTTTTCGTTCCATACGTTTTCTCCTTACCGCTAATTTACTCTTCGAAAACTCGTCGCTCGATTATTTGGCTGAAGGAATAAAATCATCTCATTGCCTGAAATCGTAAATTTAAACTCTACTGCTTCCTCACGTCCAAATTCGACTTTTATACGGTCATTCTCGACGAACGTATATTTGCCCTGCACGACCGTGCCGTTATAGGCAATGCCTTTGATTGTCCCGTCCTTGAAAAACTCCACCGTCTCGGGGCCGTCAACTTCCTGCCACTTGCCGATAATGCCGCTCCGCGTCCCGGAACAGGAAACCAGATGCAGCAAAACGATTAAAACGACGATTATAATTGCAGATTTTCTTAATTTCATTTTGTTTTTCTCCTAACAGTGACAACGTAAAATTTTACGGACAAGCTAAGCAGATGAGCAAAAGTTTTGCGACATTTTGGTTTTTGTTTTGAGTCCCTGCTTCAGCAGGCAACCGCCGCGCTTCGCTGGCGGTTGAGCCGTCTAAAGACGGGACTCAGAGCTATTGAATATATCTGTTTACTTCTGCTCACCTGCTTAACTAACAACATAACTGCCCGAGCCCTTATGTCCATTGAATTGGTTGGCGTATATTTGTTGCTATCCTGCACTCCACTTACGCAATTTCAAATTTGAAACGCAGGCTTAGGCATCGTCCAAATAAACTTTTTTTAGCGAACTTTTTTCGGCTAAATCTTTTTTAGAATCTAAAAATCAATTTTGGAGTATCCTGTTTCTTCAGGCTCTTTTTTGCGTCCGAACAAAAAAGCTGAAATCGCCAGCACGAAACCAACTCCCGCAAGTGATGAAAAAATTATGAGGTAGTTTCTACCCGATAATTTAACTTCTTCACACATTTTCACTAAGCTCAAAACCGGTTTAAGATGCTCCTTATATTCTTTAGTAAGAACTGCTTCTTGTGCAGTTCCCTTAGCGGCTTGAACTTGCTGGAAAAGTCGGTCATGATTTTGATTTGCTCTTTCAGCGGCATGGCAACCAGAAGTGTTTCCTGAATATTCGTCCCATATAAGACTGCTTAATAGAAGCCCGACTAAAAGAGCCGTTATTCCCAAAGCTATAAGTGTCATTTTCATAATGTTCTCCTAGGGGTAACAAAGTTCGTTGATAACAAAGTAGCTACCCGCGCCCTCACCTCAATTGATTTGTGAGCCGCGCCGTTTTTTACCACGCTGCTTTCTTTAGCTTCAGCATTGGCGGTGACAGAACGACTTTGGTTTTCAATTTTCAATCTATCTGCATTAAACTTATTAAGCCGTTATTTAACCTGAGTATTGAGTAGAAATCAAAGAAGAAATAGGACGCGGACAAACGCCGATTTTGCGGATCTGCGCGGATTATTTTAGTTAACTTTTGGCGAATTAAAAAATATTTTGAACAAATCAGCGAAAATCCGCCCGTCTCCTCGGTTTGTCCGCGTCCCATTTTCTTTCTAATTTTCAACTCAATACTCAGGTTTATTTAGGCGTTGACTTCCTGAGCGGCGGCGGCGGTTCGTCGTCTTTGGGAGCTTCAAGTTTCGGGTTTGAGAAGTCAATTGTTTTTTTCGATTTTGGTGATATTTTGTCCGGGATTTGTATTTCCACAAAATCAATATAAAATTCGTTAACTTCTTCGTCCAAATTTCGAATTAACAATTCGAAATTCTCGACACTAATCCCTTCTTTGTTGTAAAAAGCGATGTCGGATTCACTTGCCGCCAAAGCCACGCTTTTACCACCGTAGATTCCGAAAAAATCTCGAAGTTTTGTAGGCAATTGACTAAATTCATAAACCTCTCTGTTCCATTCGACTTTCGGCGGATTTTCCGCACTGACGATTTTCAACTTTGGCATTGATCTTTCTACTAAGCTTATGTCATCAGGATTATAGTCAAAAAACTTCACTTTCTCTCCGCTCAGACCCGCTTTCAAACTGTCTTTAGTAATTTTTGTCTTAGCATTTATTGGAGTTTTAGACTTTTCCGAATTGGATTGCCGGGCAGAATTACAACCAAAGTCAAATAAGACAATGAGCATCATTAGCGAAACAATTGTCACAGAATGCTGATTTTTCATATTTATTCTCCTCTTTACCTAAGCAGGTGAACATAAGTAATCAAGTCTTTTGCTTCGTTCAGAGTCCAAACTTTAGTTTGATTGCCCGCCGCGCTTCGCTGGCGGGCACACGCTGAAGCGTGGACTCTGAGCGAAGAGCAAAATGTCGCAAAACTTATGCTCACCTGCTTAGCTGAATTTTGTGTCATCTTCGTTTTTAACCAAGAAGCGGTTAACTTACTATTCGATTCTTTGAAATGTTCTTTCCAAAGTAATAAAAGTAAGCTCATTTCTTGAAACGGCAATTTTTGTCGTTTCTTTTGTGTAAATACCGTATTCAAATTTTATCTGGTCAGCTTCGACGAACATATATTTGCCTTCAAAGACCTCGTTTTTGTAACCGACGACTTTGAGAGTTCCATCTTTGAAAAACTCCCAAGTTCCCAAACCACCCTTGAGCTGCCACTTGCCTATAATCAAACTCTGCGGCGTCGAAGTCGAACAGGAAATCAAATGCAGAAAACTGAATAGAACGACGATTGTTATTGTTATTTTTTTTACTCTCATTTTGTTTTTCTCCGATACTTGATCGTCTCAACTATTTTCAACTTCAGTATTTGTTACTGCGTCAATGCTAATTTTGAATTACGTCTTTTTGCTAAAAGTAGCGCGACAATCAAACTACCGAGCGAAAACATACCCAACACAAACATCGCCGAAACACAAATATATAATCTTGTCCCCATTGCAACGTCTTCTTGTGTATTGGGTCCCTGATATGTAAGAAGCCGCGCAAGCAATAAGCCGCCAAGACCGAAATTCACCAAAGCAAAAAGCGCACAAAAAACAGGCACGCCCCAAGAACTTGTCTTTTTGCCCTTTGCGCCGATTCCTGATGCTAAAATTCCCAACATAGCTGCGCTCAATACGGCACAAGCCAACGCCCCTCCAAGACAAATGTTGCGTAACGCATAAATATCCTTGTGCGGACCGCCCAACAAAACTGTGCAAGCCACAAAGCCGGCAAACAATATCACGCACAAAATTCCAAAAATATATCTCATCTTTTCTCCTCATAAACTAAGAAATCTAACGACCGAATTGACGTATGGCAACACCGCCAACATAGAGGTTAAGAAAAACCATACAACTCGATAATTTGTCTTCAACGAAGTTCAAAACAAATCACGAATCAAATAGAACGACTTTCCATGAACTGTAGAATTGCTCCCTGCATTCAGAGTATTTTCAACGTATTTATAAAGTCTCATCTTCGCCCTAATTTGCGAAAGTTCTTAGTGTTCCAAAAAGTGTTGAAACCGTGTTTTTTCAACTCGCGCTTCTTAAGCCCAATTATCAAATTTTCTGCCTGAGTAGCCTTGTTTGCAAAGAGATTTGGAATTAACCCCCAAAGACCTATCAGACCGAGGATGCCGGCAACTCCCAACGTCATATCCTGGAGTCGCGCAACTTCGCTGATTCGCGCAGGCTCCTTGAATTGGTCCCAGCCGGAAACCCACAGCGCAATTCCCGCGCCGACAGTAATCATCAATCCGAAAACTACAAGCCTGATAACCCGATGCATTCGGATGCACTTGTTACACGCTGCCGCCTCTAACTTTCCGGCAACATTGTACTTCGTTGTATAGACGGTTTTGTTGCCAAATCTCCGGCTCGTCTCCGATAATTTCTTCCCGAAATGAAAATCATAAATGTTGCCCTGCCGTTGCCCGCATTTCTCGCAAGTTCGAGTTTGTAAAAGCACGTTACTGTTTACGTCCATCTGGTTTTCTCCTTTTTATTGTCTTCGGATATCTGCAAAATAAGTATCTGTCGGGTTAAAAATCACGCCGCGCCCAACGACGGCGTTGACGTGGTTCGGGGCAAATTCACGCGCCGACAATTTTACCGGACAATGTGAACAAAGCCGCTACTTTAATTAACGAATTTGTTTCCATCATTTTATCTTCTTAAAATCAACGCACAACAATACATCCGAGCAGGCTTATTCCGTTGTCTGTGGCTCTGAATGTCGCCTGTTGTCCTTCTTTCAGGCTCTCAAATTGTTTCGTTGAATCCTCGTCGTAATTACATAAAACAGAAAATATCCCGCGCGCCTTTAAGAAAGCATTCCCGCCGCTTATTCCACCACGAACTTCGCCAGTAATGTCTATCACTTTCCCGAAATATTTCTTACGGTTTTTTTTCATAACCTCAAGGTCTAAGCCAGGATTTACGACCTGTTCGTAATATTCTTTGGCAGTTACGGAAATATCGGCTTTTTCGTCAGCAATAACGACTGGTTTTCTCTCAAGAACGATGCAATCGGTCAATCCAATATCTGACACATTGCATTTGATACGAAGCCTTTCGCTTTCCTTAATTTTATTGAGTTTATCCGCTTCTCCAGAACTTATTTTAAATCCGATGAGAGATTCTTCAGTTCTGAAATGAAGTTCGTTACCGTCAAAATCTCTGAGCAAAAGAACCCGCCCTGAAAGTTCAACGACTTTGCCTTTAAATTTCTCATAGTCTGATGCAGCCTCCTCTTTTTCAAAATCATTGGCATTCATCTGAAAATCGGCTTTCTTTTCAGGATTCGGGTCGGAAAAAGTCTGCGGTTTGTTGGTTGAAACAATTGAATTGTTTGAATTCGAGATGTTTGAATTCGAGATGTTTGAATTGCTTTCGCCGGAAGGTTTGGGCGATTCATTTTTACCGACTTTTAAGTAACTGCAACCGACTCCGAAAGCCGTCATGACTGCTAAAACTAAAGTTAATATTGATAAATTTTTTCCTCTCATTTTTTCTCCTCTAAAATTTTTATCTTCCTTCTTCATTTTCAGAAGGATTGTCGCCGGATGAACAACCTTTGCCCGAAAATTTTCCTTCTATTGATTAGCGCGACAATTTTCAAATGCAAAGGTCAAAATAATCTGGAACCCCCAACGCTTGAATTGATGCGGGGCGCAACCGATGACACGCAACTTTGGGCTTGACGGACAACGCCAAATAGCAAAATCACTGTCTGCGTCCTGACATCCGACAACTTGTTCAACAGTGCGTATTTAGAGCGTGTTGCGTAAATCCAAATCTATGTATTGCAACAATTAACATTTTTCAGACCGCAAATATAATAGTAAATTTGAGCTAAAAACACTAAAATAAGCCTGAAATCGTCCGATTTTGACACCGAAAGCCATAGAATTAATTCGAGTTTATAAGTAACTTATTGAAAATAGCTCACTTAGATTTACGCGACACGCTCTATTTAGAAAAAATTTAAACTATTGCTTTTCTGCGCCTGAAAAAAAAGCCGATAATCGCCAGTAAAAATCCGATTACCGCCGCCACGATGCCCTTTATAAATTGTTTTGTCAGATAGTTCTTTGCGCTCTCGCACTCATACTTGCCGGTTAGTCCGATAGTTTCGCTTTCGTTACAGTTTTTTATAAAGGATTCTTTCGAACCCGGAGTTAAATCAGAAGCCAAAGAATTGCATTTGCGTTTTGCTTCATTATACTTATTTTCACTGGCTTCCCATTTCGCGCACGTTGAGGAAGCGTAATTCGAGGTCAAACCATTAACAATCACGCCCAAACCTATCAGCGAAGCCAAACCGCCGACAATAATTAATATAAGTCCCGTAGTTTTCATATTTTTTCTCTCCAATACTTGGTTATTTCAACCATTTTCAACCGCAGTCTTCATTACTCCATCAATACTGATTTTAGAATTACTTCTTTTTGCCGAAATTAATGCGACAATCAAACAACCGAGCGAAAACAGCCCCAGAACAACCATCGCCCAAGCACAAATTTTTAAGTTTGTCGCCACTTCCAAATATGGATAATATATACTAAATGTGTTACGTTCGTCAGAAAACTCCGCCAGCAATTTGCCGCCAATACCTAAGTTCGCCAAAGCAGAAAGCGCACACAAAAGAGGCACACGCCAAACGCTTATCTTTTTGCCCTTTGCGCCGATTCCGAAGGATAAAATCCCCAACACGACTGCGCTCGATACGGCACAAACTAACGCCCCGTAAAGATAATTGTCGCGTAATGCATAAACCTCTCTCGGCGGACCAAAAAACATAATGGTGCAAGCCAGAAAGCCGCCAAAAAATATCACGAACAAAATTCCAAAAATATATCTCATCTTTTCTCTTCTTCAAGCCTCTCTACTCCAATATTAAAATTCAACATCAGAGAATCATCGCCACCGTTTAATTCATCATGCCATCTCCTTAATATTTTCCTAATTTCCTTCAATAATTACGCAATTTTTCAAAATCGGAGAAGGTAAATCACGCGTGTCATAAATTCCCATTACTTTTATTTTTGAACCTTTGGATATTTCTTTTACTGAATCGGGTATGAAACCGTCACACGTGACTGATTTGAATCTTTCATATATTTCATTTTGGGTGGCGGAAACAAAAATTATTTGCGAATTTTTATCAAAATGTCGAACAAATCCTGTTACAGCAACAAGTTTTCCCGCATATTTTTCAGGTGCTTTGATAGAAGTACTGACTCCTTTATATGGCTTCATTGCTTCTTCTGCGGTCAACGTAAAATCCGGTATGTCAGTCGGTGAAACCGAGCGCGATACACTACAACAGATTACAAGTCCAATAAATATCACTAAAACTGGTATCATTACTAAGTAGTTCTTTTTCATAATTTTCCTCTCTTTTTTGAGATTTCTGGGGAAATCACTAACCGTTCACAAGATTGACAAATTGCCAGTTGCCGCTCAGATTAAACTCTCCGTCATTTATTATCCAAAGCCCCATCGCCGTGTAGTTTCGCACCTTGAACTCGCCTGCTTTGAAGCCTCTGAAATCTTCGACTTTAAAACCGCGTATGATGCCGATTTTTTCCCCCAAAGGCGCATCCTTGGTGAGTGCCAAAAACGGCTTTTGGAAAGTTTTATCTCTTTCTCCCCAATGCCAGCCTCCGCGATAAGACTGATTCCACTTATCAGGGAGCGGATACGCGCAAACTTCCTTTGGCAGCGAAACACATCTGGGTATCCAATCCCAGAAACCGATTGGCGTAGGCAGCCCAACACCTTTATCGAAATCGCCCGAATACACATTCCTCATTATCAATGAGCCAATCGGTGTATCTACTCCGCGCAGACCTGTTTTGCCTACCGTTGTCGTATTATGCGGCGCATTATCAACCGCCGCCGTCGCTTTGTAAAAATCAAACCAAATACTAACTGCTGAATTAGCCATTTCATCTCTCCTATCTTTGCTTCTTTTTTCTGCTAAAAGTATCTCCAATCGTCATCAACAAACCGAGTAGTGTCCCCGAACTCCCAACAAAAATATGCAAGCCAGAAAACCGGCAAACAACATCATGAACAAAACTCCAAGAACATATCTCATCTTTCCTCCTCATAAACTAAGAAATCTAATTTCCGCCGCAAACCGACAAAAAATTTATCCGGCAAAATCTCCGCCTTTCAGAAAAATTGTTCCTTGTCGGGCAGATTTTACGGAATAAAAGCTGCCGGAAGCGGTTGGTCGTTGGTTGTTCCAAAGGTCGTTATCAAAATTCCCGCCGTCGAACGCTGAACAAACCACGTCGAACTTGCCGGACGGAAAACCGCCGGATCAAACTTGCCGTCGCCGTCATAATCACCGGGCGCCGGTTTATCGCCGCCCGCGCCAAACGGGAATGAAAAGAACGAGGAATCTTCCGATCTCAAGACAAACCAAAATCCGGAAGCAGGTCGCCAAAAAGCGATGTCGGCTTTACCGTCGCCCGTGTAATCGCCTTGC
>JANPDZ010000100.1:0-24802 GCA_031431735.1 Acidobacteriota bacterium
GCCGGTTCGATGTCCGATATTACGGAGCGCAAACGTGCCGAAGAAAAACTTGCCCACGACGCGGTACACGATAATCTGACCGGGTTGCCGAATCGAAAAAAACTGATGGAGCGTTTGGGGCGTTCGATCAAGCGCATCAAATATGCCGCAGGCTACGGTTTTGCCGTGCTGTTTATAGATTTGGACAGATTTAAGACCATCAATGACAGCCTCGGGCATCAAGCCGGCGACGAGCTTCTTTTAAAGATCACCGAAAAACTCAATGAACTCGTCCGACCGAGCGATATGGTTGCGCGTCTCGGCGGCGATGAATTTGTGATCGTGCTGGAAAACGTCAGATCGAAAGAAAGAGTCAGCCAGATTGCCGAGCGCATTTTAAGTAAACTGCAAACGCCGAATGAAATTGCCGGTCAGCAAATTTACACGAGCGCGAGCATCGGTATCGTCCTGGCTTCGCCCGAATATGACCAGCCGGAGGATATCGTGCGGGATGCCGATATTGCGATGTATCGCGCTAAAGTTAAAGGAAAAGCGCGGTTTGAGATATACGATTCAAAAATGCATTCGGGCGCAGTTTCACTGTTGCAGATGGAAATGGATTTGCGCCGTGCCATTGATAATGACGAATTTACGCTCAATTATCAGCCGATAGTTTCGCTCGATTCGGAAAAAATTGTCGGATTCGAGGCGCTAATTCGCTGGAATCATCCGACCATCGGTAATATACCGCCGAATGATTTTATTCCGGTTGCCGAAGAAACCGGGCTGATCTTGCCGATTGGCAGTTGGGTTCTGCGCGAAGCGTGCAGTCAGATGAAGAAATGGCAGGAACAATACTCGCTCGCCAGTTCTTTGATCGTCAACGTCAATCTTTCTGCCCGCCAATTGGAGCAGAAAGATCTTGTCGAACAAATCGCACGGGTTTTGAAAGAAACAAAACTAGATCCGGCTTGTCTGAAACTCGAAATCACGGAAAGCGTAATTATGAAGAACGCCGAGGAAACGATTACAAAAGTGATGGAACTGCGCGAAATGGGCGTTCGGCTTTCGATCGACGATTTCGGCACGGGCTATTCTTCTTTGAGCTATCTGCATCGTTTCCCGATTGACACGCTCAAAGTTGACCGTTCGTTTGTTAATCTGATCGGAGCCGAAGGCGAACACAGCGAAATTATTCAGACGATTATTACGCTCGCTTTTAATCTTGGAATGGATGTCGTTGCCGAAGGTGTTGAAACCATTGAGCAACTGGAATTTCTGCGGCAGGCCAATTGCAGTTACGGGCAAGGTTATTTCTATTCGCGTCCGGTTACTAATCTGGTCGCCGCCGCAATGATCGCGGAACTCAAAGATGAGGAATTTGTTTTTACTAATTTCCTTTCGGACGATGTGAGCGTGATTGACAAATACACGCATTAGAAAATTTCATTTGAGGCAGGATTTTTTTCGACAAACTCTAAAATTTCGAGAGCCAAACCGCGCCGCCGAAGGTCAGAAATAAAATCACGCTGACGAACGCGTTGGTCGTGAAAAACGCGGCGTTCATTCGTGACAGATCGTTTGGTTTGACAAGCGTATGTTGGTAGATCATCAGCGCACCGACCAAAAAAACGCCGACGAGCGCGAGCCAGCCGAGTTCGGTGACGAGATACAAAACAAATAAAACGATAAATGCCTGGAGGTGAAAAAGCCGTGCGATCCATAAGGAATTTCTAATACCGAAACGTGCCGGAATCGAACGAAGTCCGGCTTTTCGGTCGAATTCAAAATCCTGACAGGCGTATAAAACATCAAAACCTGCCGTCCACATCATCACAAGCAGCGAAAGCAGAAGCGGAATTTCCGAATCAATCGCGCCGCGCACCGCAATCCACGCCGCCGTCGGCGAAATCGCCAGCGACCAACCCAAAATCAAATGTGCAAAGCTCGTAAATCTTTTCGCGTAAGAGTAACCCAAAATACAAACAAGCGCGACGGGCGAGAGTGCCAACGTCAGCCAATTAAGTGAGTAAGCGGCGAATTCAAAGAGCGCGACGGAAACGATAAAAAACGACCACGCGAATTTTACGCTCAATTTACCGCTCGGTAATTCGCGGTTTGCAGTGCGCGGGTTTTCCGCATCGAACTTTCTATCAATGATGCGGTTAAAGGTCATCGCGGCGGAACGTGCGCCGAACATTGCCGAGGTGATCCAAAGAATCTGCCACCAAGTCGGCAAACCCGTCAGCGTTAAGTCTTTCGATGCTAAAATTGCGCCGAGGAAAGCAAAGGGAAGCGCGAATAAAGTATGTTCGAACTTGATCATCTCAAGCGTTGTTTTTAATTTTGTCCAAAAGCTGTTCATTAAAAAGTCAGAACCATCTGTGTGATGGTTTTTCTTGTCAGAACCATCTGCGGTAGCGGATGGTTTAAGTTTCAAGTTGTAAAATTTATCAAGTAAAATGTACTGACTCGCTACCGCAGGTGGTTCTGACATTAAATCAAGCAAATATTTACCCGCCTGCTACCACAGACGGTTCTGACATTAAAAGCAAATCAAATGCCGAAAAATTCTAACAAAATCGCGGTACTTTTTCAGTTTTACTTGGCAGATGTAATGCTTCAGTTAAAAATAATTTCAGGTTAGGAAGGGTTGCTTTGTGCCGATTCTTCTGACTTTGCGGGATGACGTAACTCGTCGGTTGACACTCTCCAATCAAGCCTAACGGCTATCAATGGAGATTCTTAGGACACGCATAGAGTAACCTCTTACGTTATGTCTTAATGGCTCTGCCCGAGCCGTGAAACTTTAACTACAAGTTTCGGTTGTTTCTCTACATAGGTGTTTGAATTTTTATGTGCAAGACTTCCTTGCACAACCCGCTACGCTCAAGTTTCAAAGAGCCGCACAGGGAACGCCGATAGTGTTTTCAACTGATTCAGCTTTTGACCTGTCGTGTTATTTGAATCTTAAGTTTTATGGGGCGGGAAGTCAACAATCGCAGACGAGCGCGATTGCTGTTGAACGCACTACATCTACGACAAGCATTTGCTACGCATTAAATTATGGTCATAGTCTTGCGCTAATTCTTGATAAAAAGTCGGGCTTTTCGCTTAAATTTGGCAAATTGATTATAATCCTTTCGTCGTGATTGAAAGTTTAATTTAAGGAGATGTAAAAATGGGTGTCAGAGAACAAATGATCAGAGTTTTGCGGAGCAGCGATACGCAACGGATTCATTTTAGTTTTACGGGTTTAACCGGGATCACGATCTCGGTTGACGGCAGCACCTTTCGGCGCGTCGCACAGGCGATCGAAGAAAACCGGATTCACGTTGAAACGGGCGGAGTCGCCGACGGTTGGGCAAAATACAGCGCGTTTGCCGAAGGAACTTCCGCTGCCAATACGTTTTATATCGGCGCAAATAATTATTCGTCGCGTGATTTTGACGGGCTTCTCGTTCACGAATCGGTTCACGCGTCGTTCGATTTAACGAGCACGACGATGCCGTGGCTCGATAACGAAACCGCTGCCTATATCGCGCAGGGTTATTATCTTCGAAATACGGGTTACAGCCAGAACCGGATGGATCATCTCGGTTTGCCGTATTACGGATGGCAAATTGTTGACGCGCTCGTTCGCGGCGAAGGCATTGACCAATTCTGGCTGACCGAAATGCACGGCACGCTCAATTCAAGCCAAACCTACCACAGCTACATTCGCGGAACCTTTACGGGCGACGGCTAAAAGTTTGTAAAAAAATAGTGCGCCTTCTCCGTTGCCGAGTTTGGACATTTCAAACTTGTCGAACCGATGAGGCGAACCGTGCCACGCAATACTCATCAGATCCGCGCCGGATTCTTCGTTATTATTGACAAAATCATCCACAAGTGGGTATTCTTGATTTGAGATGTCCGGTTCAGTCTGCAAATATACCGGAATCGTGCGGGCTTTGTCTTGCAGACCTTCTGGCAAAGCCTCGACTACTTCTTTGAAAAAATAAAGCAAATGAGACGTGGACAAACGCGGATAAATCTAAAAAAATAAATTAGCGAAAATCCGCCCGCATCCGTGTTTGTCCGCGTCTCATTTCTTAAACAGGCTCTAAAATTCAAACCTGAAAACAAACTGCATCACGAAAAATGCCTTTATCTAAATCTGCCCGACTACTTAAATTCATTACTGAGCGGCATAGTTTTTGCCTACTTGAAAACTATCAAATATTTTAAGATTTTTGCCCACGCGCACACACGAAAGAAACGAAAAAAAATCATTTTAACCAAATCTTTTTTCTTGTTTTCGTACCTTTCGTGTGCGCGCGTGGGCAGATTTTCTTAGTTTTCAAAGCCCTTGCAATTTTTAGACCGCTCAGTAATGACTTAAATTGCCTCAAATTGAAGTAAAAAAATCTTTTTTTCCGCCCGCAAGCAACCAAATAAAAATCTCACTGCATCAAGGTAAATAACTCTGGTCGAGACAGCAAAGCGCAAATTCAAGGCGCGGAAAATAAATAGAAAATAGATTGTCCGGCGTTTTAAGACAAACGCAAGAATTGTAATTCTTCAGCGTTCAGGAGAAGTATGTCCAAAAAAAATTTAATTGATTCTATCGAAGTAAAAAGCCCTTGTTCCGAAGATTGGAACAAGATGAAAGGCAGCGACAAGGTGCGGTTTTGCGGTCATTGCGCGTTTGAGGTCAACAATATTTCGGCGTTGACGCGCAAACAGGCGATGCGTCTGGTGCGTGAATCCGGCGGCAAGATCTGTGTCCGCTACATCAAAAATCCGGTCAACAACACACCTGTTTTTGCCGACAAACTTTATCAAATAAACCGCCGCGCCGGAATCGCCGCCGGAGTTTTGGGCGCATCGCTCGCGCTTTCGACAATTGCTTACGCACAGGGCAAACCGGTTTTGATAAATAAAAATACCGACGCGCAGAATGAGCAGATGGAGAAAGCACAAACCTTTAGGGAAAATAACACCTTCAAAGGCGCGGCGATAAGTTTTTCGGGAGAAATTACCGACTCCAACGGTGCGATAATTCCCGATATAGTAGTTGTTCTTATCGGTGAAAATATCGGGTTTAAAGCGGCAACCATTACTAACGAAGAAGGTTTTTATAAATTTATAAATGTTGTTTCCGGGAATTACACGCTTAAAATTGAAAGCCAAAAAGGATTTGCGGCGAAGGAAATGAAAGAAATTGCAGTGGGTGTCAGTAACGATCTCAAGCAGGACATTTCGCTGGATGTTAATTTGGATGTTAATTTGAATATTGTAGTTTCGGGCGGAGCGATGTTTGTCGAATATTTAAATCCGCTTCACACAGCTATTTCCAATGACGATATTGACGAAGTAAAAAATCTTATCACACGCGGCGAAAACGTCAATGGAAAGGACGAAAATTACAGCAACATCACGCCGCTTTTTCTCGCCGTGGAAAACGGCAACGCCGAAACGGTCGAAACTTTGCTCAACTTTGGTGCGAAAATCAACGCCAGAGACAACAACAAACAAACGCCTTTGATGCGGCTTGACGAAGACGCTTCGATCGAACTCGTCAATCTGTTGATCAAACACGGTGCGAAAATAAATTTGGTTGATAATGCCGGAAACAACGCCCTGATCTTCACTTCGCGCTCCGTCAAACGGGAAGTTTTGCAGATCTTATTAGAAGAAGGCGCAAACCTCAACGCCCAAAACCGCGCAGGCCGCACCGCACTGATGGAAGCCGCCGATGCCGATAATCTCGAAAACGTTCGCGCTCTGCTCGAAGCCGGCGCGGAAGTCAATCTGAAAGATAAATCGGGCGAAACTGCTTTTGATTTGACGACCGATGAAGAAATCGAAAGCTTGCTCGAAAACTTCGGCGCGGTTGTCAAGGAAAACTAAAGTCCGACAAACTGCCAACGGCGGTGTCGCATTGCCACGCACCAAGACCTCAAGTTTTTAGTGATGCTGTATGCGACACCGCCGTTGGCAGTTTGTCGGACTTTTAAGACTCCCTTGCGATCATCTCGGATGTCATTTTACCGGACAGCAAAACAAGCGGAATGCCGCCGCCCGGATGCGTCGCGCCGCCGACAAAGTAAAGATTCGCAACGTCTTTCGATTTATTCGGCACGCGCATAAATGCGGAAAAGATTCCGTTTGACGAAATGCCGTAGATCGAACCGCGATTGGCGCGGTATTTTTTCTCAAAATCCTCGGGCGTAATTGTTTGCTCGAAATCAATCGAGCTTTCCAAATCTTCCAAACCGAATTGTTCTAACTTTTTAATAATCAAATCGCGGTAGTTTGGCGATTCTTTCTGCCAATCCGTTTTATCGCTCGTGTAAGGCGCGTTGACCAAAACAAACAGATTTTCGCACTTCTCGGGCGATTGCGTTGCGTCCGTTCGCGAAGCCGCACAAATGTAAATTGTCGGTGCGGGCGCGGGAATTTTCTGTTTAAATATTGCATCAAATTCCCCACGATAATCGTCGGAAAAGAAAATGTTGTGATGCGCTAAGCCGGGAAACTTTTTGCGCGTTCCGAGCAGCAGAACAAATCCGCTGCACGAAGGTTCGCGGTTTTGATATTTATTGACCGGCAAAAGATTGCGGTAAGTTTCAATCGCATCAGCATTTGAAACGATAAAATCCGCGCCCATCGTTTCACCGTTCGCCTTTACGCCAACCGCTTTTTTATCTTCGACGATGATCTTTTCAACTTCGGCTTCCGTGCGTATGTTTACGCCGAGTTCGCGTGCCAATCGCTCTAAACTGCGCGGGATTTCATACATTCCGCCGCGCACATACCACGCGCCCAAACCAAATTCGACATACGGGATCAGCGCAAATGTCGCCGGCATTTGAAACGGCGAAGAACCGTTGTAAGTCGCAAAACGATTAAAAAGCTGCTGTAATTTTGCCGATTTAAAATAGCCGGCGTTGTGTTTGTCGAGCGTTTTGAGCGTCGAGATCTTGAGCAGATCGGTCAGGTTTTCGAGCCTGAGCAATTTCGGCAGATCGTTCAGACTTTTGGCTAAAAATGTGCGCTCGGCGATTTCGTATTTTTGTTTTGAATCTTTCAGGTATTTGCGAAAGCCTTCGACATCGGCGGGCGCGAGTTTCGCGATTTCCTTTTCGGTCTTTTCGATATTTTGCGACGCATCAAATTTTGTTCCATCAGACCAAAAATAACGGCAAATCGGTTCAAGCGGCACGATTTCGAGATAATCTTCCGTTCGTTTTCCGCAAAACTCAAACAGGTCTTCCAAAACGTGCCGCATCGTCAAAAGCGACGCGCCCGTGTCGAATTTATAACCGTTCGCTTCAACAAAATTGACCTTGCCGCCGATGCTCTTGTTCTTCTCCAAAACCGTCACCGAAAAGCCCTCTTTCGCCAGACGACACGCCGCTGAAAGCCCGCCGAGTCCTGCACCGATAATGATGATTTCCTTCATTGATTTTTAACGCAAAGACGCGAAGCCGCAGAGACGCAAAGATTTAAGAATAATTTATTCATTTGCGCCTCTGCGGCTTGGCATCTTCGCGTTAAATCTTTTCAACAAACTTGCGAATTCTTTCGAGCGCGATCTCGATCTGTCCGTAAGATTTACAATACGCGATGCGAACGTGATTTTCGCCGCCCGCGCCGAATGCGCTGCCGGGAATGACGGCAACTTTCTCTTCATTTATAAGACGTTCAGCAAAGGTCTCGTCGTCCAAACCGGTGCGCACAACCGACGGAAAAGCGTAAAATGCGCCTTTCGGTTCAAAGCAATCGAGTCCCATTTCGTTCAGCGAAGAAACGACCAATTTCCGGCGTTTGTTATATTCGGCGTGCATCGCTTTGACAAACGGTTCGCCGATCTCGATCGCGTTGAGCGCGACAAATTGCGAAATGGTCGGCGCACTCATCACATCGTACTGATGAATTTTTCCAAACGCTTCGATCAATTCAGCGTTCGCACAAACATATCCGACGCGCCAGCCCGTCATCGCGTAATCTTTTGAAAATCCGCCAAGCAGCACGGTGCGGTCTTTCATATTCGGCAAGGCAGAAAAACAAACGTGTTCGACGCCGTAAACCAGACGGTCGTAAATCTCGTCGGAAATTATCAACAAATCGTGTTTTTCCGCGAGTTGGGCAATTTTCAGCGCGTTTTCACGCGAGAGAACCGCGCCGGTCGGATTATTCGGATAACCGATAAAGATTGCTTTTGTGCGCGGCGTGATGAGCGGTTCGATCTCTTCCGCCGTGATCTCGAAATTGTTTTCGGCGCGACAGGTGACGGTGACGGGAACGCCGTCGGCGAAAAGTATTTCGGGTTCATACGCGACAAAACACGGTGTCGGCACGATAATTTCATCGCCCGGGTTACAAATTGCGCCGAAAACGCATCGCATCGCTTCGCTGACACCGACCGTGATCATCATTTCGCCGTCCGCCTGATACGAAACGCCATAAAGATTTTCGAGATGTTCCGAGAGCTTTTCGCGCAATTCCATCAAACCCGAATTTGCCGTGTAATTTGTCACGCCGCGCAACACGGAATCGAATCCGGCTTGGAAGATCGGCTGCGGTGTGACGAAATCAGGCTCACCGATGCCGAGCGAGATAACATCGGGCATCTTCGCGGCGATCCCGAAAAAGCGGCGGATTCCCGAAGGCTTTACTTTATGAATGCGGTCGGCGATAAAACGATTGCGGGCGGATAAACTTGGTGTCATAAATCTTGTGTAATTTTTTTCTTCCGTTAAAAGAATTGCTGATGGAAGAGGCAAGAGAAAATTGTTACACAACACACCGAAAAAAAACAAAAGGGATATTTATTTTCTTCAGAACTTTGAACAGATTAATTCAAAAAAAATACAATCGCGGATAAATCGTAGTTGTTTAGGTCTTTGGTTTTTGGTCTTTAGTTTTTGGTTCTATCCGGTAATAGCTCAGTAAAAAGTTACAAAAAGATTTATTGCCGACGAATCCAAGCGCGCATTAGCTTCCGAGTTATGCGCGCTTTGTTTGTCATTCGGAATAAGTGAAAAGTGATGGGTGAAAAGTGATAAGTGGGTTTTACCTGCCACCTATCACTTTTCACCTATCACTTATTCCGAATCTAATCGCCTTTTTTTCTCAATTTAATTTTCCAACAATTGATTTTCGCCCGGCAATTATGATTTGAGATTTCAAATCTGAAATTTCAAATCATAGACCTATTTCGTCCCTGATCAGGACTTTGACTTTTGTTCTTTGGTTTTTTCAAGTTAAATCCGATAATTTTCAATTCAAGAAACTGAAACCGGGTGTGGTGAGAAATTCAACTCCAATCGGCAATTCCTTACAAAGATCAAAAACCAAAGACCTAAACAATTACAAATGTTGACAATAAGCTTAATACAAATTACAATCAAGCCAATAACTAGGCTTTAGATAAATTGTCGGTTTCAGGTAAACCTGTAAGTGTGTTAAACATTGAAGTTATGACAATCAAGAGAAAAAACTGGGAATTAAATGAGGGTAGTGGTCTTTTCTGTCACCCCAACTACCTGCATTTGATTCGTGCTAAAATTTTTCTTAAGGGCAGTTCCAAAAATTCAAAAATTGATAGTAACACAAGGACTACCAGGATTATACAAGATTTACTAAACGCTGCTACCCTTAGGGTTATAGTGTTCACATAAATTTCTTTACGCGTTTTACGTTGTAATCAACCCAATTTTTGGGACTGCCCTTAAAGCCATCTTGTTTTGAAAACATTGGGTTTAGCCAAATTCCTTAGTCAGTTAATTTTGTCTAAAGTCCTTTTTTTTATCTAAAATCTAGCTATTAACTAAGTTTTTAAATTTTTGGAAGGAAGGAAATGGAAAATAAATGAAAGTTCAAGTATGTTCGTATCTGCTTACAGCAGTAATGATTTTTTCGGGTTTGGCAGTCGGAGTTTCCGGCAGTGAAAAAGTAAATATTAAAGAAAATGCGGTGGCATTCAACATCGTCAGCACAGGCTATTTGTTTTTGCCGCAAAACGGTGGTGTATGGTGTGACGTTAGTACGACAAGCGGAAATTTGAATGTGCGTAATTTAAGAGGAAAGATTGTCGCCAAATTGGCGAATGGACAAGACGTCTGGGTTGACGGATACCAAAGCTGGAGCGACGGTACAGAATGGGGTAGAGTTAACGTCAAGAAAGGTGGCAAACTTAGATTTCTCGGATACGCATCAATGGACTATATTGCTTGTGGGTAGTTGTTTAGGTCTTGAATTTTATGAATTGGAAGGTTCTGCTTTAGCTGACGGGAAAAAGATTTATTCTGACATCAGGCCTGAGCCAAACTTCAAAATAAAAATAAATTCCTAAAAGCTTTAGCTAAAGATCATTCGGATGATTGATATTTTTAATACATTGGGCTGAAGCCATTGGTTTAATTGCTAAATGATCCGTCAGCTAAAGCAGACGGTAATTCAAAAAGCATTTATTTTCCGATCCTACTCAATGACCTAAACAGTTACGATAAATCTAAAAAAATAAATCCATGAAAATCCGCCCGATCCGCGAAAATCCGCGTCCCAATTCTTCTTTGATTTCAACTCAAGACTCAGGTTTACTTAACCTGAGTCTTGAGTTGAAAATTAGAAAGAAATTGGACGCGGAGAGGCGCGGATTTGACGGGTTTCCGCCGATTCATTGAAAATATTTATTAATTCGCCGAAAGTTTACTTAAAATGCGAATCAGGGGTTGAATATTGGTCAACTGAAAATTTGTTTGCAAACTCAAAATTAATGGTGAAAAGCGTCAAAATTCGGTTATGGATGAACCGAGGATGAAAGCGGATTTACATTGATTTCTAAAAAAATCCGCGTAAATCCGCTTAATCCGTGTTTGTCCGCGTCCCATTTCTTTTTAATTTTTCTAATCCTTGAAGTTTAAAGTCAATGCGCGCGGACATTTTTCAACTCCTGATTCGCATTTAAAATAATCCGCGAAAATCCGCAAAATCCGTGTTCGTCCGCGTCCAATTTCTTCTTTGATTTTCTAATCAATACTCAGGTTAAGTTAAATTCTCTGCACACTGACCTTCACGTTGCTAAACGCCGCGTTTCCGGTCAATTGGTCAATCACGCGATCGTCGGTTAAATCGTTGATCGAAACACCGGCGTGATCTTTTGCCGTGTCAAGACGCACGCCCATCCGTCCGTGTCCGTATCCGTGCGGAATCGAAACCACGCCTTGCGCAATATTTTCGGTAATTTCGCACGGAACCTCGACGGCTCCGACCCGCGATGACACTTTGACGTTTTGTAAATTTTGTAAATTTAATTTTTCAGCGTCCGATCGGTTTATCAAAACCGTGCAGCGATTTTTGCCTTTGACGAGAACTTCCGCATTATGAAGCCACGAATTGCAATCGCGAAGATGCCGTCTGCCGATCAGCGCGAACGGAAATTCGTCCGTGCTTTTTTCTTCGATTTTTAATCTTTCTAAATCTTTCACCAAAACTTCGGGCGCAAGATCTATTCGTTTGTTTTCGGTAAAAAGTCTTTCGGGCAAACAGGGTTTTAATTCGCCCAGATCAACACCGTGCGCTGATTTTTGCAGTTCTTCGAGCGACAATTTGTATTGTCCGAACATTAAACCGAAACCCAATTTCGCTTCTGGCGAAACGAGTTTTAAGGCTTCTTCGCTGCCGCTCAAACGGTGGGCGAGTTCCTGCAAAATTTCCCAGTCGTATCTTGCGCCCGCGCTTTTCGGAAAAAGCGGCGCGGAATATTTTGCCGTGTTGCGAATAGCTAAAAGATTAAAAACCACGTCGTAATGCGAAACTTCCAAACCAGTCGCGGGCGGCAAAATAATGTCGGCCCGACGCGTCGTTTCGTTGATGTAAATATCAATCGAAACCATAAATTCGAGTTTTTCCAAAGCCTTTTCAAGCTGACCGCCGTTCGGTGTTGAAAGAACCGGATTTCCGCAACTCGTGATCAAGGCTTTGATCTGCCCCTCGCCTGTCGTGAGAATTTCTTCCGCGAGCGCGGCAACCGGCAATTCGCCCATAAATTCCGGCAATTTTCTAACGCGGCTTTGCCAGCGATTGAAAATATTCCCGCCCTTCGATGCCGCCAAAATATCAAATGCCGGAGCGGTGAACATCGCGCCGCCGGCACGGTCAAAATTTCCCGTTAAGATATTTATCGAAGCTATCAGCCATTGACAAAGACCGCCGAATTTTTGGATCGAAACGCCCATTCTGCCGTAACACACCGCCGATTTTGCTTTTCCAAATTCGATCGCGATCTGTTTGATCACTTCGGCAGAAATTCCCGTCAGTTCGGCAACTTTTTCGGGCGCGTAACTCGTTGAAACCTCGCGCAAAGTTTCAGCGCCGTCCGTGAAAGCATTTAATCTGTCGAGATTGACAAGATTTTCCGCAAATAGCGTGTGAATGATCGCAAGCAGCAAAAAAACATCGCTCGCCGGTTTGATGAAATGATGCTCCGAAGCGACACGCGCTGTTTCCGTCTTGCGCGGATCAATCAAAACGATTTTTCCGCCGCGTTTTTTGATCGCTTCAAGCCGATTGATAATGTCGGGCGCGGTCATCAAACTGCCGTTTGACGCAAGCGGATTGGCGCCTAAGATCAAAAAATATTCGGTGCGGTCAATGTCTGGAATCGGCAGCAGCAGCGGATGACCGAGCATTGCCCACGCCGCGAAATGATGCGGCAATTGATCAACCGAGGTTGCCGAAAAATTGTTTTGGGTTTTGAGAGATTTTAGAAGTTCGCCGCTTGAAAGAAGCGTCCCGAAATTATGCACCGACGGATTTCCCTGAAAAACTGCGACCGAATTTCTGCCGAATTTCGCTTGAATTTCGCCAATTCGGCGGGCGATCTCGTCAAACGCTTCATCCCACGAAATTTCCTGCCAATCGTTCCCCGTTCTTTTAACAGGCCGTTTCAGACGATTTTTGTCTTCGTAAATGTCCTTTAATGCCAACGCTTTCGGGCAAATATGGCCGCGTGAAAACGGGTCGTTTTTGTCGCCCGTGATTGATAAAATTTTGCCGTCCGTGTGTTTGATCTCAATTCCGCAAATCGCTTCACACAGGTTACATGCCCGGTAATGAACTTCTGACATTTTGTTTTCGCCTCGCAGATTCTGATAAAAAAAAACAACTAAACTATACAACGAAGATTACGGAATCGCATAAATAACTCAAGTTACTGCTAATGAAAAATTGATATTGCCCACGCGCACACACGAAAGAAACGAAAAAAAGAATTTATATTTTGCTTTCCTTTAGTGCTTTTCGTGTGTGCGCGTGGGCAAAATCTTCCTAAAATTTCAAAAGCTTAAACCGTGTGCCAGATATTCTTCGACCGCGACTTCGAGTGCGCCACCGATCGCCGCGCCGTGCGGTTCGCCGGCTTCGACTGACCAGCCTTTGGTCTTACCGATGATGCTTCGTTCAATCGCTTCGTGCAAAGGTTTTTTGATAAATTTCCAGCCGTAAACGAGCCGTCCGCTGATAATCACACGCGGAATTCCAACGCCCATAATCACATTGGCGATCCCGATACCGAGATAGTCGCCGATTTTTTCGAGCGTTCGCTGTGCGCGGATCTCGCCGTTTGCCGCTTTTGAAACAATCTCTGCGAAACGCGGCAGACTTTCGTTTGGACGAATCGGCCGATCGCCCAGAAAAAGCGTCGCGGCAGATCCGGCCGACGCATATCTTTCCCAACAACCGCGATTTCCGCAAACGCACGATTTGCCGCCCGCAACGATCGTCATATGTCCGAATTCACCTGCCACGCCGCGCCCCAAACCCGAACCGCGATAAACTTCGCTGCCGATCACCAATCCGACACCGATTCCGGTTCCCGAACGAATCAACACAAAATTAGACAGCAAACCGTCGCTTGATTCGCGGATCTTCAAACGCGCCTCGAACATCGCGGCAGCAGTCGCGTCATTTTCGACGACGACTTTGACACTTTTGTTTGGCTGTAAAGCGGCCGCAATGTCAACATTATGCCAATCGAGATTCGGCGCGTAAACCAATTTACGCCGTTCGACATCGGTCAAACCCGGAACGCTGACACCGATCACACGGCACGTTTTGTCAGGATTTGCAGCTATCAGATCATCAATCCGTTCGCGCATCATCTGTAAAGCATCGTCCGCTTTTAAGAGTGTTGAGAAATCGTCTTCGTCTGATATTTCGCCTTTCAGCGTCGTCATTCCAACCTGCGAAGTACGAACGCCCAAATTCACGCCGATAAAATAATCTTTGTTGCGTGCAAACGATAACACACGCGGTTTGCGTCCTTGCCCCGAAACTTCGAGCGTTTCTTCGCGCAAAATACCGGCGGCCAGCAGTGGTTTGACGTTTTCGGTGACAGTGCTCTTGTCAATATCAAGCCGCCGGGCAATTTCGGTGCGTGAAATCGGTTGCGCCGCCCGAATCAGACGCAACAGTAAATTTCCCTTTTTGGCAATGTTCGGCGTTTCTGCCATCGCATTTATCAAATCATTTTGAAAAACTTTCGTTTCATTCATAGAAGTAGAAAAATCTAATTCTACATCTTGATTTGTGATTTGGGAATTCGGATTTCGGATGTTAAAGAATCGTGCTTTTTAACGCGGCGGCAAATCCGCAATCCAAAATCTAAAATCCCAAATCACAATGAAACCGTCTGTTCTGCCCAAAATTGAAACTCACGATGTTTATTTTCTTCCGCGAGTGCTAAAATTTCGCCGCTTGACACCTTGCGCAAATGTTCAAACAGCCGCTCGCCGACCTCGGCGATGCTTTCCGTGCCTTCAATAATATTTCCCGCCGAAACGTCCAGATCACGCGACATTCGCTCAAAAATCGCGTTGTTTGAGGCAAGTTTGATAACCGGCGCGATGGCGTTGCCGATCGTCGTTCCGCGTCCGGTCGTAAAAATCACGACGGTTGCTCCGGCGGCAACTAATCCCGGCGTTGATTCCTGGTCGTAACCCGGACCTTGCATCAGATTCAACCCCCGGAGACGCGGCGTTTCGGCATATTCAACACAATCTTCGACCCGTGTCGTGCCGGCTTTGACGATCGCACCCAAACTTTTGATCGTAATATTTAAAAGTCCGCCGGCAATGTTTCCCGTGCTTGGATTATTGTTTAAGACCGCGCCGAATTTCGAAGCATATTCTTTATACCAATCAATCATCGCGTAAATCTTTTTGCCCGTCGCAAAATCCTTGGCGCGATTCGCCAAAATATGTTCCGCGCCGCAAAATTCGGGAACTTCCGTGATCAGAACCGTGCCGCCCGAACGAATCAACAAATCGGAAGCGTAGCCGAGCGCGGGATTTGCCGAAATGCCCGAAAAGCCATCTGAACCGCCGCATTTAACACCCAACACAAGCTCGCTCAGAGGAAATTCCTCGCGCTTGGTTTTATTGACTTCGGGCAGCATTTCCTCGACAAATTTCAAGCCTTGCTCAATCGCCGCCTGCGTTCCGCCGACTTCCTGAATACCGATTTTATAAAACGGCTTGTCAATCGGTTTATCGCGTTTTGTCAGATATTTTTCAACATATGAAAGATTCGTTTTTTCGCAGCCCAGATCAATCAGGATGACGCCGCCGACGTTCGGATGATCGGCATAATTTGAGAGCGTCCGCATCATCACGTCGAGCGTCGAACCGTCCTGACAGCCGCAGCCTTTGTTATGCGGAATGGCGACGACACCGTCTATATTCGGAAATTTTTCGCGTTTGTAATGCAGAAATTCCGACATCATCGAAATTTGCGTCGCTTCATGACTCGCGCACATCGAGGTCGGCACGATCAATACGAAATTTCGCGTCCCGACACGTCCGTCGTTGCGCCGAAATCCCATAAAGCTGCCGGTTTCTTCCAACGGAAAATAATCCGGCGACGGATTGTCAATATCTAAGGGCAAATCGCGGACGATCGGCACATCGTCCGACATATTTTCGTGCGTAATCCATTCGCCTTGCTCGATTCCGAGCGAAGTTCCGATCGGCTGTCCGTATTGGCGGACAAAATCGCCAGCCGCAATATCACGTGTCGCAAAACGATGTCCGGGCGGCACAGCTTGTTTGACCGTCAATACTTTTTGATTCGGCAAAAGCACATTCAAACCTGCTTCGGTTTCATTTTTGACGACCGCGACATTATCGTCTTTGTTGACGATGATCGCGTAATCGCTGATTGGCGCGACAGGTTGTGTGTAAGTGTCTAACATAATTCAATTTCGGATTTGTGATTTCGAATGCGCGGATTTGAAATAATTCAAAATCCTCTATCCATTATGACAATAAATCGGGCAGAACAAACGATTTTACGTTTCCGTGCAGACGAATCCATAAACCCGGATTTTCATCGCATTGCTCAGCCAATTCCGTTTCATTTTCGGATAATTCAGTCTCAATCAAACGCTTGAAACTTTGGATTTTCCCCGGCGCGGTCGAAGCGTCAACGATTGATTGGACGATCTTTTTCGCGCCTAAAATCGCCGCCGGTCCGAGCGTTAAAATGCTCGTTGCGCGGCGGCATTCGGCTTCGTCTTCAACAGAAATATTACTTCCGCCGACTTTGAATTTATTGATGTGATGCGCGAGAATGCCCGGCGAAATCGGGATAATCCCCGCAATGTCGCTAAATCCGGCAGATGAATTCGGTTTGATATAACATAGATGCGACGCGCCTTCGGCTTCGGGACCAAATCCCAAAAAGAAAATATCAATACCGCCGAGAGCTTCGAGCTTTTCGAGATATTTGACAAGTTCGCCTTCGAGATCGTCGGTTTCGGTCGTCATCGGTGTAAAACTTTTGATTTTCGCAAAAAATTGATCACCCAAAAGCCGTTCAAAATCACGGACGAAACTCAAACCGTTGTTCATCCGCAATGGCGCAAGCGCGTCCTGCGTAAAAACGTGAAGACGGCCAAGAAGCGCGTCAATTTCATTAGTTTGCGACAATTGACTGATGATCTTATACATCGCTTGTGCGCCGCGCCCGCCAAGCAGCAGAAGCGTAATATCACCTGCTTTTTCGTTCGAATATTCGATCAACTCATCAAACATTGCTTGCCCGACCGCGTTTTCCGTCGGCAAAACCTGATATTCAAAAGCGGCTAAATCAGAAGCAATTTTCGCGCCGTCAGCCGCATAACCGAACCAGATATTGTTTCCGGCAATTCGGCGGCTGATATTTTTTTTTGTTATACTTTGAACTGACATCTTTATAAAGATTTATTTTAATTGGTTTAACCAATTAAATGCAACTTCTGATTTCAAATATTAGCTAAAATTGCTCATATTTGTATTAAAGATATACAAAATATGAAGTAAAAAGTAAATTATCGAGGCTTGACAAAAGTCTTAATGGTGTTACACACTACTAACAAATTCATCAAATGGTAATACCTTTTGTTTATATTTTCATAAATTTTAATTTAATATGAGTTATGCCAAATTAGACTTAAACGGCAAAGTTGCCGTTGTTATCGGCGGAACATCCGGCATCGGACGCGCAATCGCACACGGTCTCGCAGAAGCGGGCGCAAATGTCGTTTGCACTTCGCGCCGGCTTGATCAGGTCGAAATCACAGCCAAAGAGATCGAAGAACGCGGACGCCAAACAATTCGCATCACATCGGACGTTTCCGACCGCAATTCTTTGCAACATCTGCTTGATGAATGCGTCAAAGCATTCGGCAAAGTTGATATTCTGGTTAATTCCGCCGGACGCACAAAACGCGCGCCGACCGTTGATTTTGATGAAAACGATTGGAACGACATTATCGAAACGAATTTGACGGGAACGCTCCGCGCTTGCCAGATTTTCGGGCGGCATTTTATCGAAAATGGCTACGGGCGCATCATCAATATCGCTTCGCTTTCAACGTTTGTTTCGCTTTTTGAAGTTGCGGCGTATTCGGCATCGAAGGCGGCAGTTGCGAGTTTGACCAAATCTTTGGCGATCGAATGGGCGAAACTAGGCGTCAATGTCAACGCGATCGCGCCCGGCGTTTTCAAAACCGATCTGAATCGTGTGCTTCTCGAATCAAGCGAGCGCGGCAAGGAATTTCAGATGCGAACGCCGATGGGACGTTTCGGACAGGTCGAAGAACTTGCCGGCGCGGCCGTTTTTTTAGCCTCGGACGCGGCAAGTTTCGTGACGGGCGAAGTTTTGGTCGTGGACGGCGGTTTTCTGGCTTCGGGCGTAAACCAATAAGATTTTGCCCACGCGCACACACACGAAACATACGAAAAATTAAAAACATTTTTTTAGTGTCTTTCGTGTGTGCGCGTGGGCAAATAAAAAAAAATTGGATAACATCTCTGAAATTGAAATCAAGACCGAACGCTTGACGCAAATGCTATCCGCTGAAAAACTTGGCGGAGTTTTGATAAATTCGCAAGCCAATTTTGCATGGCTAACCGGCGGAAGATCGAACGGTATCAACTCAAGCATTGAAAACGGCGCGTGTTTTTTGTTTGCCCGCGCCGACGGCAAAAAATTCGTCCTGGCGAATAATATCGAAATGCCGCGAATTTTGGCAGAAGAAGTTTCCGCCGATGAATTTGAACCGATTGAGTTTTCCTGGCAAGACGAAAAATCGGCGGGCGATTTTGTCATCGGAAAAGCGAAATCGCTGCTCGACGGACACGGCGAAATCGCTTCCGATTTGCCATTAGGTTCAAATATTCGTCCGGTTGAAAATCTTATTGCGCGATGCCGTTACAGTTTGACCGATGCGGAAATCGAGCGATTCAGAAAGCTCGGGAAAGACGCAGGCGAAGCATTCGGAAGGATTTTTGAAATCATCCACGTGGGCGAAACCGAACTCGAAATCGCCCGGAAAGTGAAAAATGCGCTGGCATTTTACAATATCGAGTCGGTTGTCACACTGGTCGGCGCAGATCAAAGAATCGCGCAATTCCGGCATCCGGTTCCGACCGAAAATGTTTGGAGAAAAGTCCTTTTGATCGCGATTTGCGCCAGACGCGACGGTTTGATCGCAAGCCTCAGCCGGATTGCCTGTCTGGGCACAATTCCTGATGAATTACGGCACAAAACCGAGGCGGTGGCGCACGTTTGCGCCAGCTTTTTAGCGGCCACAAAACCGGGCGCAAACGGTGCGGAAATTTACGAAAGCGCGGCTGAGGCTTACGCCAAAAACGGTTTCGGCGATGAAATAAATCTTCATCATCAAGGCGGCGCGGCGGGTTACAAAACACGCGATTGGGTCGCGCATCCCGCGTCAAAGGAAGTTGTTCAAAAAAATCAGGCGTTTGCGTGGAATCCTTCAATTACCGGAACAAAAGCGGAAGAAACCGCGCTGGTTTCTGAAAACGGAATCGAAATTATCACGGCAACGCCGAATTTTCCGCAGATTTCGGTCGAAATTGAAGGAACGGAATTTTTCTCTCCCGACATTTTGAGTCTATAAAGTTTTGAGGACAGAAAATATGAATGAATCAATTAAAACCCCAGAAGTTTCCGCGTTAGAAACGGCAGATTCACCTTTGGCGCGAGTTGGCAATTATCGCTGGTTAGTCTGCGCACTTCTTTTCTTTGCCGCAACGGTTAATTACATTGACCGTCAGGTTCTTGCAATTTTGAAACCAACTTTGCAAGGTCAATTTGACTGGACGGAGATTCATTACAGTTGGATCGTTTTTTCATTTCAGACGGCTTACGCTATCGGACTTTTTTTCGTCGGCAATCTGATGGACAAATTCGGGACGAAAAAAGGTTTTTCGTTTTCAATTACAGTTTGGAGCGTAGCAGCGATGCTCCATGCTTGGGCAGTTCCGATAGGAGTTGTCGGATTGTCTGTAGTTGTTTGGATTGCAGTGCTGTTAGGCTACACATCTTCGGCAGTTGCCCTATCAGCTTCCGTCATCGGTTTTATCATCGTCCGGTTTATTCTCGGACTCGGTGAAGCAGGAAATTTTCCCGCCTCCATCAAAACCGTCGCCGAATGGTTTCCAAAGAAAGAAAGAGCTTTGGCAACAGGTATTTTTAATGCCGGTACAAATGTCGGAGCATTGGTAACACCGCTTGTCGTGCCATTGATTGTGGTGGCTTGGGGCTGGTATGAAGCATTTATCATCACTGGCTTAATCGGTTTTCTCTGGTTGATTTTTTGGCTGATTTTTTATCAATCGCCTGAAGAAACATCACGAAGGACTAGCCGCCTAATCCCCAAATGGTTAGTTTACGGAACTGTCGGACTTGTACTCGGCGGATTTTTGGGCGGGGTTATGGGCGGGGTTACAGGTTTAATCATCCAACTATTTTCCAGTGAACCAGTAAACTCTACCTATCTTATAGAAGCGGCAAAATATGGATGTTTTATCGGCACACCGATAGGTATAATTACAAGTTTTGTTCTGCGGAAAATTTTCCCGCCAATAGATTATTGGAAATTGTCCTCCAATGAACTTGCCTATATTCAAAGCGACCCGCCTGAATCAACGGTTAAAATCCCATGGAAACGACTTTTTCCGCATCGGCAAACCTGGGCTTTCGCGATCGGAAAGTTTTTGACCGACCCGATTTGGTGGGTGTATCTTTTCTGGCTGCCCGATTTTCTCAACAAACAGCACGGCTTAGACCTCAAAACTTTCGGGCTTCCGCTGGCTGTCATCTACATTATTGCAGATGTCGGAAGCGTCGGCGGCGGATATATTTCATCCGCTTTGATCAAACGCGGTTGGACGATCAATAAATCACGAAAAACGGCAATGCTGGTTTGTGCTTTAGCGGTTGTGCCGATTGTTTTTGCTTCGATAACTTCGAATTTATGGGTTGCCGTAATTTTGATAGGTATTGCGGCGGCGGCGCACCAGGGCTGGTCGGCAAACATTTTCACTATTGCTTCGGATATGTTCCCGAAACAGGCGGTCGGTTCAGTTGTCGGCATCGGCGGAATGACCGGCGCAGTCGGCGGAATGTTGATGTCGTTGCTGGTCGGTCCGATTTTGGAAAGAACCGGAAATTATGTGATAATTTTTATTATGGCGGCTTCCGCTTATTTAGTCGCATTGCTTGTAATTCATCTGCTTGCGCCGCGTCTTGAACCGGCGACGATTAATTATGAGCAGTAAAATCAGTTTTGGATCGGAGAGAAAAAAAGTAATAGCCGGGAGCTGACAAAAAAATTGCTGAAATAATTGATAATTGAGGCGGAAGTTCCAAGTTTCAAGTTCCAAACTCCAAGTTAAAAACGAATCCAATTTGGAACTTGGAACTTGGAACTCTGAGAAAATCCGCCTGAAGGCGGGACTCAAAACTTTTATTCGACCCGAAACCAATCAACATCAGCTGTTCCCGCGTCGTTGAATTTGGCGGGACGCGTAAAAAACAAACCGACTTTCGTGCCAATCCACTTTCCTTCACGCGCTTTGAACGGCACGCCTAAGTTTGTAAATTTTGCGCCGTCGGTGCTGAAACTAAACTGGCACAGTGCGCCTTTTTCGACCCGCACGCGCAGGTAAAATATTTTTTCATTGAGTAAATACGGAACATTTTCGGTTTCTGCGAATCCCTTGTCGGCATCTTTTGCGCCGCCTTGCGCGACGTAGAGTTTGCCGCCTTTGTTTGTCACAGCGACGTATGAATAATCAATTCCCATCACGAGAAGCCCGAATTTTTCGCCCTCAAAGCGCGGTGTGATCGTGACCTTGGTCGTCGCCGTAAATTGTTCCGCCGGGAATTTTTGGAGCAGTAGATTTCCGACATCCCATAGATTTTTATATTTTTCGGGTAACTGTGCGGAATTCATTCGCAAAACGCCTTTAACGGGAAACATATACGCCCAGCCGTCCTGAAAATTCGCGTGCCATTGCCATTGCCGACCGAGTGTTGAATCGTTGAATTCGTCCGTGTCCGGCGGCGTTTCGATCGGAAATGTTTTGCCACCGATATTCGGTTTTTTATAGGTCAAAACCGGTTCGCCCGTGCCGTCGCCGTCCTTGTCAACGCCGATCACTGGAAAATCGTTTTTCCAAGTCATCGGCTGCAAGTGCAAAATTCTGCCGTACGCGCCGCGATCCTGAAAATGGATAAACCAATCTTCGCCTGTTTGTGTCTGCACCCACGCGCCCTGATGCGGCCCGTTGATCGCTGTCGTGCCTTGCGCGAGAACGATCTTTTCGTCATACGGTCCGTAAATGTTTTTTGAACGAAGAACAAGCTGCCAGCCGGTCGCAACGCCGCCGGCGGGAGCGAAAATGTAATAAAACCCGTTCCGTTTATAGAATTTCGGACCTTCGACGGTCGGATGCGCGTCGTGCCCGTCAAAAACCAACACGCCGTCATCGAGCAGGCGCGTGCCGTCCGCGCTCATTTTCGAGACGATCAAAACCGTCTTGATTCCGGCGCGGCTACCCGCGAATGCCGAAACAAGATACGCCTTGCCGTCGTCGTCCCAGAGCGGACACGGATCTATCAAACCTTTGCCGGCTTTGACCAAAACAGGTTCAGACCACGCTTCGGAGGGATCTTTCGTTTTCGTCATATAAATACCGAAATCGGGATCGGGATAAAAAATGTAATATTCGCCGTCGTGATAGCGGATCGCGGGCGCCCACACGCCGCCGCCGTGTTGCGGTTTATCAAAAACATCAAGCGGTTTTTGTTTGGTAAAAACGTAATTTATCAGCCGCCAGTTGACGAGATCTTTGGAATGCAGAATCGGCAATCCCGGCACGGCGTTAAAGCTCGAAGCCGTCAGATAATAATCGTCGCCGACACGAATTGCGTCCGGATCGGAATAATCGGCGTAAAGAATCGGATTTTTATAGGTGCCGTCGCCGTTATCGGATTTCCAGACCTTTGAAACAAAAGGCGTCTGCGCTGATAGATCGAGGGCGAATAAAATCAGCAGCGAAATTACAATAATAATCTGACGTTGCATAGAATTTTCAGGCGGGAAATTTTAGAACATCTTATAAATTGCCACTAGCTTCCGCCATTAGTATCTACACATCTTTGAAAACTTGTTTTCTTGGCGGCTGTGCCGCTCGATGTGCGGAAAGGCTCTGCCTTTCCGGCAAGTTTTCCCTGATTTTCTGCGGCTACGGCGACAAATTCGAGGCTTCGCCTCGCGTGATTTAGGAGAAACCATTTCGGCGAGGCAGAGCCATCGCCGCACATCGGGCGGCAGAGCCGCAAAAACCAATTCTTTCGGACTTGTGTAAATACTAATGCTAAAGCTAGTGACAATTCATGGTTTAAGAGATTAAAAAAGCCTTATTTTCGCTTATTCGCGCCGCTCGTTTTAGCGTCGAACCCATTGCCGTCGGGGAAATTTTCTTCGACTTCGAGTCGTTGGGCGGCTTGCGTCTTGGTCAGATGGTCGTGCATTGCTTCGCGGGCGGTCTGCGCGTTTCGTTCACGCATTGCGCGGTAAATATTGCGGTGCTGTTCTGCCGAATCCTTTAAATCTTTGGCGCGTTTGACAGTTTTGCTGCGGTATTCAAAAAGAATGGTTGCCACCATATTCATCAGCGCGGTCAGTATCCGATTGCCCGAAGCAGCGGCGATGACCTGGTGAAAACGCATATCGTGAACGAGATATTGTTCAGGTTCATCAATCGAAGCATACATTCCGGCGACTTCTTCGGCCATCTGCGTCATCTGTTCGCTCGTCGCCCGTTCGGCGGCAAATGCGGCGATGCTCATTTCTAATGACAGCCGCGCTTCGAACATTTCGTCCGATGTGAATCCGTGTAGTGCCGCCATAAGGCGCAGCGGACTGCTGTCAAGCGTCGGCGATTCTTCGGCTTCCGCCACAAAAGTTCCCGCGCCTTGGCGCGACTGCAAAATTCCGACCGTCGCCAGCGAACGAATTCCGGCGCGAAGTGTCGGGCGCGAAACTCCGAGCAGTTTTGCCAAATCACGCTCCGGCGGCAGACGATCGCCCGCCGACAGTTCACCATTTTGAATCATTTCACGAAGACGCGTGACAACTTCTTCAGCCGTCGTGCCGTTTTTCTCGGAAATAATGGTCGTAAATTTGTCGCTCGCTTCTGACATCTTTCTCTTGTATCAGTGATTATTATGATTTACCAAACAATACTAACTCAATCTTATAGTAGCGATTTTCAATCGTTTTGTCGAAAAATCCAGCGCGAAATTATTTTTTCGGCGGCAGCGGCCCGGCAAATATTTTTATCAGGATCAACGAAAATGTCTTGCCTTTCGTATTGATGCGCTGGTGCGGTGTGCCGCGCGGAACAACGATTAAATCGCCTTTTTTGATAGTAAATGTCTGTCCGCCGACGATCGTTTTGCTTTTCCACTCGCCGGGCGTGGCTTCACGCGGATTTTCGAGTTTTCCGCCGAGCGTGAGTTGCGCCGAACCTTCGAGAACATAAAAAACATCGTCTGACGCATCGTGAACTTCCGCGTCCGCCGAATCTTTTCGCTCGTCGTGCTGAACCGCCACGCGCAGCTGCATTCCTTCGCCGCCGATCAGATCTTCAGTCTTATTTTCGCCTTGCAGAGATTTTTCCAAATCAGCGACCGATTGTTTGGTTTTGACGATAAACGGGCGAATCGGTGTCGAAGGTTGACGCGTTTGCGCAAATGAAACGATTGAAAACATCGCCACTAAACTAAATATAAAAATTGTCTTCTTCATTATTTTTTTCCGTTAGTATTTCAAAACTCGACTTTAGATAAAAGCAGAAAAAAGCCTGTTTGATTTCCAAGCTGATTTTTGCCTTTTTTTGTTCTGTTTGTTCCTCATCATTCTACTTGTTTGACAAGTTTTGGCTTTTTTTTGCCTTTCAATTTGATTTTATAC
>JANPDZ010000101.1:0-3634 GCA_031431735.1 Acidobacteriota bacterium
TGCCAAGTTTTATCCGCTCAAACAACCATCATTGGCGAAGGAAGTTGATCAGAAAAGACTTTTAAGGCATCCGACATTACCGAAATTGTCTTATACAATATTACCTTAATGGATGATGTTATTTAATTTGTTTTACTAAGAGGAAATCGAAGATGCGAACAAAATTATTCTTATTAACATTGCTGGTTTTAGGCGCGGGTTTATCAAACATCGCGGCGCAGAACCAAGGTGCGCCGGCTATTGCCGAAGGCGCAAAAACAGTCTCCGGCGGAGTTCTCAACGGCAAAGCGATAAATCTTGTCAAACCCGCGTATCCGGCGGCGGCAAAGGCTGTTCGCGCCGAGGGCGCAGTCAATGTGCAAGTGACAATTGATGAAAACGGCAACGTCATTTCGGCAAGCGCGGTCTCAGGGCATCCACTTTTGCGGGCGGCTTCGGTCAACGCGGCGCGGCAGTCAAAATTTTTGCCGACAACTTTGCAGGGACAAGCCGTCAAGGTGACGGGCATCATCGTTTATAATTTCACACTGCCGAAGGAAACAAAGGATTCCGTGAATTTGATTCCGATGGGTTTGGTAATGTTTCTGACCGCTCTCAAAGAAATTCCTACGGATGAAGAAACCAGCCAGATATTGCGCGAATTGGGCAATGAACTGCCCGCCGGAATGAAGGACGAAAAAACGAAATTCGACAAACTTGCCCGCGCTAGATCAGCAAACGAAAAAGGCAAGATCGTTGACGAAATTGTCGCTTCGATGCGGAAAGATTTGACGGGCACCGACTTGTGGATGGTTGATTTCGGCAAACAATGGGGCAGCGCGATCGGCGAAGCCTTTAAGGTTACAGAGAGTAATTACAGCAAAGACCGCCAAGATTTCATCAAAGGGTTGCAGGGAATGAACTGGCTTTTGGAATCGCCGCCGAAAGATATTTCCGAAGATGTGCTTGATAAAATCCGCGCGATTTCTTCGTATAATGACGAAACCGACGCGATCTCGCCCGAATTCATCAGCGATTTTTTCAAGGCAAGCCTCGATTTTATCCAATATATGATTGATGACGGAAAAGGCAGAAATTAAGTTTTCGGAGTGGTTATGAGTTACAAAATCTTTCTATTTTCGATTTTACTTTTTATTGTTGGGACAGGAAACGTTTTTTCACAAAATTCCGCACCGATTCTAAAAGATAATTCTTTCAAACCTGAAGAGAGTTACAAAGTCGGCGAAATCCGCGGAAATATCAAACGCAAAGCGATCTTTCTGCCAAAACCCGCTTTTCCGCGTGAAGCCTTAGAAGCCGGCGCCGACGGCATCGTGAAGGTTGAAGTAGTGATTGATGCCGAAGGAAATGTTGTTTCGGCGACGACAATTTCGGGACACGCTTTGCTCAAAAATACGGCGGAAGAAACGGCTCGCAGAACAAAATTCAAAAGTGTAGAAACGGGCGACCAAAGCGTTACGGAAACCGGTGTTCTCATATACAATTTTGCGATCGAAAAAGCCGGTTGGGTAAAAATCGGCTATGATTTGTCGGTTATTCAAATGGCACTGACGCTGCGGCCTCTGAACATTCCGGCAATTGCCAAATCTTTTCAGCCCGAATGGACGAACGAAATGGAAATTCTCGCCCAATTGGTCGAAATGAGACGCGCTGAAATTGAAACGCAAAATGACGCGCCGACCAATAATGTGCCGATCTTGCGGCGAACAACGCAAGGATCAGTTAACGGTAGAACTTCTAATTCGAGTTCAATCCAGGGACAAATACTGGTCCCGAATCCGCCGAACGCCGAACGAATCGCGCTTTCGCAAAATCTGATCGCATCGCTGCAAAGCCGCTTAGCAAGCGACGAATCGAATTTGTGGAAATTTAATTTAGGTGTTAATTTGATCCGGGCTTTTGAACTTTATCGAAATCCGAATACGCGCACCGATGCCGCGATTGCTCTGCAACAATCTGCCGACATTGCCCCGGCTGATATTTCAGCAGAAGCGTTGGCGGCATTAAAAGATCTGATAATAATTTTTGGAAAGGCGCGGCAAAAAATGGAAACTGAGACTGAAATCGGTAGATTACGGGCAATTCTTTTTAAGATCAAATGACAACAGAATTAAGATCTTCAACTAAAGAACGTGGCTTTGCTCTGGCGGGTGTTGCCGGAATGTCTGGTGTCGCTTTTGTCGCGGGTTATTTTGATCCGTCAACGGCTGGATTTTTTCCGGTTTGTCCGTTTTTCGCGCTGACCGGGTTGGCGTGTCCGGGTTGCGGAATGACACGCGGACTTCACGCGCTTCTGCACGGCGACGTTTTGGGCGCGCTCGATTACAATTTGATTTTGCCCGGGATTTTATTCTTTTTCGGCTATTTGTTCATTTCGCTGCTTCTGATCACGATGCGCGGTCGCGGTTTGAACTTTAAGATATTTACGCCGATTGTGCTCTGGGGATTTTTCGGTTTTGCGTTCGTTTTTACGATTCTAAGAAATTTGCCGTATTATCCTTTCAATATTTTGTATCCGTAAGACAAAAGTGAAAAAGTGAAAAAGTTTATGCTCAAATAGCGACAATCACTTTTTCACTTTTTCACTTTTTCACTTTAAGTAATTTGCACGAGCGGTTTCTCTGCCAAAAGCGATTTTGCCGTGTTGCTTTCTTTGCGCAAAATCTCGACTTCTTTGACGAATTATTCGACAATATCAACGCCCGCGACTTTTTATGCCGACGGCGAGTTGGATTTTAGACAAGCGCAAGCGATTTTTGCAATTCTTTCTCAATTTGCGGCGACAAATCAATTACGGCAAATCGCTTGTCGGCATACAAATAATCTTCGCCCGATTCATCAACGATTCTGATAAAACCTTCGACTGTATCATTTTTTTCAGGTTCGATTATCGGATAAATTTTCCGCACATCTAAAGACATTTCGTATTCGGTGTTATCCAAACAGAGCGCGTAACCAATAATTTTCATAACTCGTGTAATTCGACGTAAGCGTTGCCTTTCAATTTCCGCCAATTTCTTCCGCCGAAATGATGGCGCAAATGCTCCAAATCCCGAATCGAAACCCGCCGTGCTATAATTTCAATTTCGGTTATCGGCGGCAGATAACGCTTAAAATCAATCATATTGAAATTTTACGTTCAGTTCAATGTTTCTAAAGAACTCTGCGATTGATAGCAGGGCTTATTCAAAGTAGGCGAGAATAAAAAATAATCACGCTCTTTGATCCTAATCTATCAGTTCTCAGCTATCAGTTATCAGCTATTCCGAAGTTAAACCGTTACTTTTCGGAATAACTGATAGCTGAGAACTGATAACCAATTCTTCGCCTTTGGCTACTTTGAATAAGCCCTGCGATTGACAGTTTCTATGAAATTTGAACGAGCAGTTTTTCCTGTAATATCGATTTCGCATTCTTGCCTTCTTTGCGCAGAATCTCGACTTCCTTGACGAATTCTTCGACAATATCAACGCCCGCGACCTTGCGCATCGGGACGCCGTCTTTGAAGATCATTCCGACCTGCCGACCAAAGGTAATGCCAAGTTGCGAATCGTGCGCCTCGCCCGGCCCGTTGACGGCGCAACCCATGATCGAAAGATGCAGCGGTTCTTCGACGTGCGCCAGACGGCGTTCA
>JANPDZ010000102.1:0-2213 GCA_031431735.1 Acidobacteriota bacterium
CGAATCAGGAGTTATAACTTCAAATGATCTACAAATAAATTCATAACAATGTCCGTAGTCAAAATAAATTCTAAGATTTTTCAAATCTGACGAATCTGCCTCAAATTCCAATAAACTTTGCTTTATTTCAACTAGCCAAACTGAATTTCCAACATCAATAACTTTGTCGTAAGCCTCAATCATTTCGAGCGAACAAGCCCTGTAATAAGTGCATTTGAAACTTTCCACGCCGTCAAAAATCAGTTTCTCAAAAATTGCTGAGTAATCTTCTTCACCTTCGTAAAAGTATTCAATCAGACATTTTCTTTTTGGAATCATTGAAAATTTAGCATCTTCCAAAAGAGATGTTGAAGGAACAGACATTTTCCAAATGATTTCAGCCATTACTTTGCTTGAGTTTTTCCTACAATTTCCTTTGCCGCTCTGATTCCATGATAAAACGCTTCTTCAAAAAGCGCGATGCCGCTCAGATCGGAATGCGCGAAATGAATGTTTCGGAAAGGCTTTTGCGCTTGTTCGCGTGCGCCTGACCAGAGAAAATTTGTGCGAGGGCTGATCATCGCGTGTCCCCAACGCATCACATCTATTTTTTCGGTCAATTCACGGATGTTCGGATGGGCGCGCGCGAGATCGGTCAAAATAATGTCGGCTAATTGCGGATGATCGAGCGCGAAAAGTTTGGCGCGTCCCTGTTCTTCGGCGCACATCGGATAATAATAGGTAAAAACCGCCGCGCCGTAATCAATGCCTTTTTGATGCGTCGAATTTACATAGCCGAGGCTTGGGCTTTCATACAAAACATTGTCCCACGCGAGCGGAAAATCTTTCACAAATCGCGGTTTCGGGCGGTCTTTCAAAAACAAATTCGCCACAAACCACGCGTTATGTTCAAATTCTTTGACGAACGCGGGCGGATCGGTTTTGAAATCGCGGATCAGATATTTCGCCGTAAAAACGGGCGCGGCAAAGATCGCTTTGTCGGCGTGAATGCCGCGAATTTCGTTTGTTTCCGTATTCAGATACACGACATCAACACCTTTCTCATTCGGAACGATTTCGAGCGCAACGGTTTTAAGCCTAATTTTATCCTTGATCTTATCGGACAGATAATTTACGAAATGCCCGTTGCCTTCGGGAAAAGTAATGAACGGTTGCGATTCTTCGCCCGATTTTCTGACCCGCGAACAGAAATAAAAAAGTCCCGCCCACGCTGAAATCTGGTCGAGCTTCAAACCGTAATCGTCCCGGCAAGCGTAATCGCAATACCAGACGAGCCGTTCGGAGGTAAATCCTTGTTGACGGAGCCAATCGCCGAAAGAGATTTTATCAAGCGCAACGGCTTCCGCTTCGCCCGAGCAATTTGCGACCGGCAAAGTAAAAGCGCGTTTGCCCTTTGAATCGCGCCAATTCACCCAGAAATCTATTAGTTTTTGAAACTCGGCAAACTGTAATTTGTCGTCGTCATTTGCTCCGACGTGCAGATATAAACCTTCATACCAGCGGCCTTTGTAGAAAACCCGCTCTTCGGGTTCGCGGCATAAGAATTGTTCTTTGACGATGATCTCGCCGGTTGCGCTTCGGCCTTCGGTCAAACTCATTTCATCAAGCAGCGCAATCAATTCCGCGTTTTCCTGAAACGGCACGGGCAAATAATGTGCGCCCCACGGATAAGAAACAATCTCGGAAGTTCCGCTCTGCGCCGTGCCGCCGATCTTGCTTTCGAGTTCTAAAAGCACAAAATCGTTGAAGTTATTTTTCTGAAATTTCCAAGCCGCTGAAAGCCCCGCCGCGCCGCCGCCGATAATGGCAACTTTTATATTTTCCCAATTACCGGCGGGAACTTCCGAATTTCGATTTTCGCGCAAAATATGTCCGACATCCACATTGGCACCGACTATTTCACCTCCAATTGCAGAAATTGCAGAATTCGATTTGCAAGCCGAAAGCGCGAACGGCAAACCGAGGAAAGCAGTTAAAATTTCGCGTCGGGTGAATTTATTCATTAAGGATTACTTTCGGAATAACTGATAACTGATAGCTGATAGCTGATAATTTTATTCTGATTTCTTAGCAGCTCGACTTTAGATAAAAGCAGAAAAAAGCCTGTTTGATTTCCAAGCTGATTTTTGCCTTTTTTTGTTCTGTTTGTTCCTCATCATTCTACTTGTTTGACAAGTTTTGGCTTTTTTTTGCCTTTCAATTTGATTTTATAC
>JANPDZ010000103.1:0-3981 GCA_031431735.1 Acidobacteriota bacterium
TAGTGGGTATTTTTTACGCTGGGAGCGCAGGCAGCCTTGCCTGCAAGCGTTCCAGCGAAGCGTCGAACGGCAACGCCCGTTTACCTAAAATGTTTGAGTTAATCAAAAGCGCAGATGGCGCAGTTTTCCAAATACCTTTAACTTTTAAGGTAAACGGGCGTTGCCGTTCGACGCTTCGCTGGAACGCTTGCAGGCAAGGCTGCCTGCGCTCCCAGCGTAAAAAATACCCACTAAGAAAAATTCCGCGCTAAATTTTCTTAGTGGATTGAGCTAAGAAAAGATAACATAGTCAGAAAGTTACTGAAGAATAAACGCTAATTCGGGGAGAAAAAGAAGATGAAAAATAAAACCATCCAACCAAACCTTCGGCAAATCATTTCAATTCACCTGCTCGTCTGGCTGATGAGTGTTGGTTTTGTTTTCGGGCAAACGCAAGGTGAGAGAAAACTCGAACTCATCGTCCAAACCGGACATACTGGTTTTGTTGATTCGGTTGTATTTTCACCCGATGGAAAACTTGTTGCTTCGGCAAGTTGGGACAAAACTATCAAATTATGGAATGTCGAAACCGGAAAAGAAATTAAATCCTTAATTGGTCATACTTCTTTGGTTGGCTCAATAGCGTTTTCACCTGATGGAAAAAATCTCGCTTCAGAAAGTTTGGACAATTCTATTAAATTATGGAATGTTGAAACCGGAAAAGAGGTTAAATCATTCGCTGGTTATAATGAGTCTTTTCACTCAATCGCATTTTCCCCTGATGGGAAAATTCTAGCTTCCGGGAGTTCTGACAAAACCGTCAAATTATGGGATGTTGAAACAGGTGAAGAAATCAAATCCTTAAAAGGTCATACTTCGGAAGTTTGGACAGTCGCGTTTTCACCGGATAGAAAATTACTTGCTTCGGGAAGTCATGACAATATTATCAAACTGTGGAATTCTATGACCGGAGAAGAAGCCAAATCCTTAATAGGTCATACTGATTCGATTCGTTCAATTGCTTTTTCACCGGATGGCAAAACTTTAGCTTCGGGAAGTGATGATAATTCAATCAAATTATGGAATGTCGCCAAAGGGGAAGAAATCAAATCTTTGAACGGTCATAATGGGCGAGTCGAATCCGTCTCATTTTCACCAGACGGGAAAATTTTAGCGTCGGGAAGTTTGGATGGCATCAAATTGTGGAATGTCGAATCGGGACAGGAAATCAAATCCTTGAAGGGTCATACTAATTGGGTTCATTCAGTCGCGTTTTCACCTAACGGAAAATTTCTCGCTTCGGCAGGAGGTTATGATAAAACCGTTAAATTGTGGAATGTTGAAACCGGATTAGAAATCATATCTTTGAAAGGTCATACCTCAAAAACTTATTCAGTCAGGTTTTCGCCAGACGGAAGAACTCTTGTTCTGGGAGATTCTGAAAATAACATTAAGCTCTGGAACATTGAATCAAATCAAGAAATCAAATCCTTTATAGGGCATACTGATTCGGTTTGGTCAGTTGCGTTTTCACCTGACGAAAAAACTATCGCTTCGGGAAGTTCTGACGATACAATTAAACTGTGGAATGTCAAGTCAGGACAAGAAATCAAGTCTTTGAACGGTCATACTGATTATGTATTATCAGTTGCATTTTCACCTGATGGGAAAATTCTAGCTTCAGGAAGTGCTGATGAAACAATTAAATTGTGGAATGTTGCCACAGGAAAAGAATTTAAATCCTTAATCGGTCACACTTTTTATGTTAGATCAGTTGCATTTTCGCCAGACGGGAAAATTCTAGCTTCGGGAAGTTATGACAAAACAATCAAATTATGGAATGTCGAAACAGGTCAAGAAATCAAATCCTTGAACGGTCTAAGTTCTGAAGTTATAGAAGTTGTATTTTCGCCTGATGGGAAAATCCTCGCTTCAGAGAGTATGGATGGAAACATTCAGCTATGGAACACAACTAGCGGACAACTGTTAAAAAGTTATCAAAGAGGGCAACCTAATACTGCAAAAGAAGTTTTTGTCATTGTTCCTGATTTTTATAAGAAAAGTGAATCTAACCCGGTAACATCAGACGGGAATTTTCAAATAAAGAGAAGCGAAAAAGATAGTTTGGATTTAGTGGAATTCAAAACCGGAAAATTGTTGGCGAGTTTGATAGCTCTTGATGAAACGGATTGGGTGATTATTACACCTGACGGACGTTTTGATGCTTCCGAAGGCGCACAGAAATTGATGCACTATGCTTACGGTTTGGAAGTTATCAATCTCGAACAACTCAAGGAAATGTATTACGAGCCGGGGCTTTTGCAGAAGTTGCTTGGGTTTAGCAAAGAGAAATTGCGTTCGATTGTGCCTTTGAAGGATGTCAAACTTTATCCTGAGATTGTCGGGCAGAATTTTGATGAAAAAAGCGGGAAATTAAATATCAAACTCAAAAATCGCGGCGGCGGGATTGGGAAGACGGAGGTTTTTGTTAATGATAAACGGGTGGTCGAAGATGCGCGGGATGAAAAATTAAAGAAAAATCCGAATATTGCGCTCGATGGAGTGGTTGATTTGACGGTTGATTTGCCTGTGTCGGCTTTTGTGAAGGGCGCGAAGAATGAGATTAAGGTGATTACGTCGAATTTTCTGAAGGAAATCGGCAAGGGCAATATTCAGAGTCGCGGCACGGCGGTTTTTTATCTTGACCAGAATAAAGCGGAAACCGAGTTGCCGAATCTTTACGCAATTGTCGGCGGTGTTTCGGATTATGACGGTGAACAGCTCGATTTGAATTTTGCGGCAAAGGACGCGGAAGATTTTTCAAACGCTCTGCGTCTGGGCGCGAATCGTCTGTTTTGTCCACAGCAAACGCCAGATTGTTTGAACAAAATCAATATCACGACACTTTCGACCGCGCGGGAAAGTCCGCAGGAACAGCCGACCAAAGAAAATTTCAAAAAAGCCTTTGCCGAAATTGCCAAAAAAGCCAAACCCGAAGATATTCTGGTCGTCTATCTGTCGGGACACGGCATAACGCTCGGCACGGATACGGACACATATTTTTATCTGACCAAAGAAGCGCGTTCGGCAAGCAAGGATGATTTGGCAAAGACTTTTCAAACTGCCGCGATTTCCAATGCCGAATTGACCGATTGGCTCACGCCGAACGATAAAAATCCGAATGATATTTGGGTCAATACGGGCAAGCAAGTCATCATCTTGGACACCTGCGCCGCCGGAAATTTTGCCGAAAACGATTGGAAAAAAGACAAAGATTTGTCGGGCGACCAGATTCGCGCCATGGATTTTCTGAGCGGCAAAACCGGAACTTTTATCTTGATGGGCAGCGCGGCAAACCGTCCGAGTTATGAGGCAAATCGTTATAATCAAGGGCTTTTGACGTTTGCTCTGCTTGAAGGAATGAAAGGCTCGGCACTCCAACCCGCGACGGGAAATATTGATGTTGGATTGCTTTTCGATTATGCGACAAACCGTGTGCCAAATCTCGCAAAAGAAATGAGTTTAGACCAAAATCCGATTATCAAACGACCGTCGGGCAATCCGTTCGTTTTCGGGCAGATGACCGATGACGACAAATCGAAAATCAATCTGCCGAAGCTCAAACCGATGCTTCTGCGCCCGCGTTTCGGTTCGGGCGAGGAAAACGACGATCCGTTAAATCTCGTCGCCGAACTGCGAAAAAGATTCGATGCCGAAAGCAGTTACGAAACGATGAAACGCGGCGGCAAAGGCGAGCCGGTTTTGATTTACGTTGACGACGACAGCTTTCCCGGCGCAGTTCGCGTTACCGGAACTTACACCGTCGAAGGCGAAAACGTCCGCGTCAAAGCGTTTTTGCGCCAAGACGGAAAAACCATCGCTAACTTTGAAGTCGCCGCCGCCAAAGAAAAAATCGCCGACGAAATAATGAACGCTGTGCGAACGGAATTGACAAAAAACTAAGACCGGCTGGGAGCGCAGGCAGCCTTGCCTGCAAGCGCG
>JANPDZ010000104.1:0-13093 GCA_031431735.1 Acidobacteriota bacterium
CATCACACGCCGCGCCAATTCTTTGTCTTCGGGATTTAAATCGGGGCGCATCGGGCGAAATTCAAAACCGAGCGTCTCGATCTTTTCGCGGTAAAACTCCATTGCGGCAAAAATTATCTGATGCCCGCGCCGTTTAAGTTCGAGCCCAAGCGCGTTCATCGGGTGCATATCGCCAAGCGAGCCGAAAACGGCAAAAACTATCTTCATATTTTCTGTTTGTCGTTCGTTGTTAATTGTTCTTTGTCAAGTTGTTCGTTGGCAGGCATTTCATTCAAAAGCGGTGATTCTTCAAATTCTTCTTCCTCATCATTTTCTGCTTCAATCCGCTCCGCTTCGCGTTGTTTTAATCTTTCTTTAACTTGAAAACGCACGCTCAAAAAAAACGAAACCGCGCCGAAGACCGCCGAAGCAAAAGCGCGCTCGGCATTGCCCTGCCACAAAAAATAAGCGGCAATTCCGGCCAGAATCACCGCTCCGATTTGAAAAAATCTTTCCATTTGTTTATTCGCCTTTGAGTTCCTCTTTCGCAATTTCGACGACTGTTACCGGTTTGCGACGCTTTTTTAAAATGTATCTTATAACCAGATAAATCGGCAAAACGATAAAAACCAAAAACGGTAAAATTGCGATCAAAAATGTCACAAATCCGAGAATAAAATTCAAGGCCGCATCGAATCCTTTGCCGAAGGCTTGCCGAAGTTGATAGAAAAATCCCGAAGAATTAGCCGAAAAAGCGAGCGGCGTTTGCAGACGAACTTTGATGGTCGAAAGACTCGACTGATTTTCCAAAAACCTTTTTTTGCCCTCGATCTTTTCGATTTCGCCGCGCACCTCCGCAAGCTGCCGCTGCACATTCAAAGCCTCTTCGACCGTATTGGCGCGTTTCATTATCTCGAGAAACTGCGCTTCCAAAGCCTTTTTCGCCTTGAGCTGCGCTTCGATGTCAATAAAATCTTCCGTCACGTCGTCCGATTTGACTGTTTCGACAATCACGCGACTTGCCGTTTTGCGAATTTCTTCCAACGCCTCGTTAAATTTTGCCGACGGAACACGAATCGTCATCGTCACAACATCGCGCGTCGTTGTTTTGACATTGCTGCTCGATTGCTGTGATTCGACAACAAACCCGCCTTTGCTTTCGGCAATCGCCGTGATCTTTTGCTGTGATTCTTCGGGCGCATCGGCTTCCAGATTGAGGTCTGCATTACGGATGATTTTTCGCTCGGTCACGGTCGGCGGATTTTGGCTGTTTTCAACTTTATCAAGCGTCACTTGTTGAGTAACAGGCTTTTCCTCGCGTCCGCCGCCGCTTTTTGACTTGACAACCTCATTTCGTTGTTCTACCGGCGCGGATTGAGGAGCAGATGAATTGGTCGGCCCTTTTTGGGAAGAAACAGGTGCGCTTTTGTCCACACAGGCACTGAAAACTGCCACAAACATTACAAACAAAATTTTCACTTTTTTCATATTTTCTCCTTAGTAACGCAATTAAAATAAGATGCGCCATTGACCATCGCAGAGTTAAACGAGTCAGAAGAAGGTTTGGCGGTAGCCAATGGTTGAACTCCCGCTAATTAATAGTCGAGTTAAACCATTGGCTACCGCCAACGGTTCTGACTCAGAGAACAAAATTCATCTGGGGTAGTTTATTTTTCCATTGTTACTTAATGAATAATTTGCCAATTCAAATGAAGAAACAGAGAAGGATGAGTTTTGTCTTTTACCTTTTGCCTTTTTACTTTCGCTAGAATAGCGACTTGACCATCAAATAGCCGTCTTCGCCATTGTTGTAATAATTGTTCAGACGTTGGACGACGGTGTAATTCAAACAGCGATAAAGGCTTTGTGCGCCGATATTGCTGATGCGAACTTCGAGCGAAATGGTCGTAATGGCGCGTCTTTTCAAGGCTTCTTCAATATTCAAAAGCATTTTTTCGGCTAAACCGCGGCGGCGATGTTCGGGTGCGACGCCGATCGTCGTGATATGTCCGGTGCCGTTACTTGTCATCACAAAAATAAAACCGACGATTTGCTCATTCGGCGTGGCGACGCGGTAACTGAGCGTTGTCGGGTCGTTCATTAAAAAGGCAAAAGTGTGTTTATTATAGTTTTCGCCTTTTTTGAAACAGCGCAGATTCAGCCGCAATACTTCTTTAAGATGCTTTTCGGTGAGCGGATGAATTTCATAAGAAGTCGGCGCGGCAGGCACAACAATTTTCGCTTCGACCGGTTCGGTCGGAACAAACAGATTTCGGATTATTTGCAAAACTGCCATAAATGATTTTAGATTTCGGATTTTGGATTTTGGATTGGGATTTTGTTTGAGCAATTCTGTAGCTGTTAAAAATCAACGGCTTTGAGCCTACAATCAATCCAAAATCCAAAATCTAAAATCCAAAATTCAAATAATCAGCATACAATCGCCGTAGCTGTAAAAACGATATTTTTCGGCAACGGCGTGTTTGTATGAATTCATTATAAGTTCGTAGCCGCCAAAAGTTGAAACCAAAACGAGCAAAGACGATTGCGGAAGGTGAAAATTTGTCAAAAGCCCGTCAATCGCTTTGAATTTATAGTTTGGCGTGATGGTCAGTTCAGCCAACGCTTTTTCGGCGACAAATTTTCCGTGTTTTGAAATGGCAGTTTCCAAAGTCCGTGTCGTTGTCGTGCCGATCGCAATAATGCGGCGTTTTTCGGCTTTTGCCTGATTCAACATTTCCGCCGTTTCTTCTACAATTTCAAACTGTTCGGGCAAAACTTTGTGTTCCGCGAGATCCGCAACGCGCACCGGTTCAAAAGTTCCGTAACCAACGTGAAGCGTAATTTCGGCGACGGTCGCACCGAGATTTTTTATTTCTTCCAAAATCTGCGGCGTGAAATGAAGTCCGGCGGTCGGTGCGGCAATTGCGCCGCGATTTCTGGCAAAAACGGTTTGGTAACGCTCGCGGTCTTTGTCGAAATCTCCGTCTTCGCGCTTTATATACGGCGGCAGCGGCGTTTTACCGATGCGATCTAATATCTCATCAAAATCTCCGTTTGTTTCAAATTTTACAAAAACGCGGCCTTCTTCGGTTTTTTCCAAAACTTCCGCTGACAGATTCTCGCCAAAATTGATTTTTTTACCGGTTTTCAATCTTCTTGCCGGACGCGCCAGCGTTTCCCAAACCTTATTTTCGGTTTCACGAACCAGGAAAAGTTCGACCTTTGCACCGGTTTCGCTCGTCCCGAAAAGCCGTGCGGGAAAAACCTTCGTGTTATTGAGAACGACAACATCACCAATTTCTAAAAACTTTGGAAAGTCGGAAAATTGTTCGTCTTGAAACCTTTTTACGCTTCGATTAACTGCCAACATCCGCGACTTTTCGCGGTTTTTCAACGGTTCTTGCGCGATCAGCGCGTCCGGAAGCTGATAGTCAAATTCGGTGATTAGCATAGCTAACAATTTTTTTAGGTTCGTGTTAAGATTTTTGCGAAGTATTACCTTATCACAAAACAAAATGAGTATGGTGAATTGGAGCAAAAGAAGATACACACAGGAGGAGTTCACTCAAGCCTGGCTTAGTAGTAAGACAATTGGCGAAGTCGCCCGAAAGCTAGGTTGCAATCATAGCGGAGGCGGTTATCTTGTATTAAAAAGGGCGGCGCAGCAATTAAATTTGCCCATTGCCCATTTGATTGAATACGGCTTGAATTCCGGTCCCGGTTATAACCACCTTAAGTTTATTCCACTCTCGGAAATTCTTGTTGAAAATTCCACCTATACCAATATTGCCCGTTTAAAAATAAGATTGTTACGCGAGAGAATTTTAGAAGCTAAATGTTACGTGGAAGAATGCGGTTTAACCGAATGGAAAGGAAAACCGATTTCTTTGCAGATGGATCATATTAATGGCAACAAACTCGACCACAGAATAGAAAATCTTAGGCTTCTGTGTCCTAACTGCCATTCTCAGACCGAAACTTTCGCGGGAAAGAATAAAAGAAGTTAAATACCAGAGGAGGGACTTGAACCCACACGCCCTTGCGGGCAACGGATTTTGAGTCCGCCGCGTCTGCCATTCCGCCACTCTGGCATAAAAAAGTAATTTCAAGTTTAACGCATTCCCGCAATTTCTAAAAGAGCGAGCCTAACCCAATTTCAAGTTCGATACGTTGTGTCAATTTCGCCACCCAGGCGCGAACTTTAGATATTAAAACTATTATTTCCGAACGTCAACCCGACCGAAAAGATTTTGGAATTTGAAAAATATCTTGCAAAACATAGTTTGTATGTGTTAAATTCTGCTTGGTTGTCTTGCCTTTATTAGCAACTAATACGGTTTCCCGTTGATAATTGTGCAATAAGTCAGAACGGGGAGCGGTAGCGACTCGCTTGCTTGACCCACTCACTACCGTTCGGGGTTCTGACTTGTTGAATTTGATAATGCACATTTTTTATCAGTAATCCGTATAAAAAGTAAAAACGTTCCAAATCAATTCAAATAATCTCCAGATTATAGAAAATCCCAAACTGAAACTACTCATATATGTTCGATTTGATCGAAACTGAAAAAAACATTCTGCTGATTGACGAAAATGCTGAAACGGCACAACTTTTGGGTCGGCTTTTGCGCTCGACTTACAACTGCGACCGTGTTGAAACGAGCGAGTCGGCTTTGTGGAAGCTCAAGCAAAAGAATTATTGCGTTATTTTATGTAATGCAAATCTGCTGAAATCTGACAGTTTGCAGATTATTCCGGAGATGCAGATGATTTCGCCGCATTCGTCAATCATACTTTTAGGCGAAAAAAGCCCGGCGGAAGATGTTGTCAAAGTGTTTCGTGCCGGCGCGTTTGATTATTTGTTCAAGCCGCTTGAATTTGAACAAGTTGAAAGGGCGATCAAGCGTGCAACCGAACATTCTGAAGCCAAATGCCTGAAAGACCGTTACCAGTTTCATTTGGAAAACCTGGCTGCCGAACGCGCCACCGAAATTGACAAGGCTTTGGAAGAAGTCGAAAGCTCGTATCGTATCACGCTCAAAGCACTGGTTCAGGCTCTCGAAACACGCGATTTTGAAACGCACGGACATTCGGAAAGAGTCGTGACATTCAGCCTGCGGCTCGGCTATGAATTGGGATTGGAAAAAGAAGCGTTGCGTGATTTGGAACTCGGCGCACTGCTTCACGACATCGGAAAGATCGGCGTGCCGGACGCGATTTTGCGAAAACCCGCCAAACTCAACGATGAAGAATGGGCAAAAATGAAACTTCACCCGCTTCACGGGCAGAAAATTTTGCGGAACATCAAATTTTTGGAAGGCGCGGCCAAGGTTGTCGCCCAACATCACGAACGCTGGGACGGCGAAGGCTATCCATCCGGAATACGCGGCGAAGATATTAACATCGGTGCGCGGATCTTCGCGGTGGTGGACGCTTTTGACGCGATGGTTTCAGACCGCGTTTATCGCAAGGGTCGTCCGTATCAAGAGGCTTTGGAAGAACTTGAACGCTGTGCCGGAACACAATTTGACCCGCTGATCGTCGAGGCATTTAAGGTCATTCCGAAAGAGGATTGGGAAATTCTGCGCGAGCGTTCACTGATGGAAAAACAGGAAGTTTCATCGTTCCAAACGGCTGTCGCCGAAATCGTCTATTCGCGCCAACCGTTTGAAATGGTGCATTGAGATCTTCTTGCATTTTGAGGAAAAGCTGATTATGAAAACTTTAGATTTTGGTTTGTATATTGTGTCGTATAATTTCGTGATCGGTCTTTTACTGATGGTTTCAAGCGAAAAATTCGGCGTGTATGCCGGATATTTTATGGGTTCGTTCAAGGAAAAAATCAGTCGTCTGGCACAAATTACCGTTTTTACTTTCGGCAGTTGTGTAGCGGCACTCTCCGGCGGCATTTTTCTCGCCGCTTATGTCTTGAAGCTTCAATAGCTCAACAGACTACCGCCGAAATTGATCATACAAAAGCGAAGTTTCAAACAAATACGGCAAATACTTCATTTGAATAAACCATTCCCCGGCGCGTCAGTTTCAGACGGTTTTTATCAAATTCGATCAAACCGAAATCTTCTAAACGCGCCAGATCTTCCGCTAATTTTTCCCGCAGATCAATGCCGAAGAGATTTTTGTATTGATCCATATCCAAGCCTTTTGCAAGCCGCAAATTCAGAAACGCAAACTCGCCTGAAAACTGTTTTTCGGTGAGTTTGTTTATTTCAGAGACCGGCGTTTTTTCCGCTTCGATCAGCGAAACATATTTTGCCGTATCGCGTTCGTTTGCCCAACGCGTTTCGCCGTCAAACGAATGCGCCGACACGCCGAATGCGAAAACGGGTTCGCAAAGCCAGTATTTCGAGTTGTGTTTTGACTCAAAATTTGGCAGGGAGAAATTTGAAATTTCGTATTGTTCATAGCCTTTTGCCGAAGTTTTATCGAGCATCAGTTCATACATTTCGCCCGCTAAGTCTTCATCGGGCATTGGTTGCCTTTTACTGCGAATTTGTTCGGCAAGCGGCGTTCCCTCGTGAATTTCGAGCAGGTAAAGCGAAAGATGTTCAGGCTTTAATTTCAACGCTTCGTCCAAATTTCGTTCCCAATCTTTCAAGGTTTGGCGCGGCAATCCGGCGATCAGATCGAACGAAACGTTTGTAAAATCGGCTTTCCGCAGAAGTTCGATTGTCTCGCGCACATCTTGTGCGGTGTGTTTTCTGCCTAATCTTTTTAATTCCGTGTCATCAAAGGTCTGCGCGCCGAAACTTGCGCGATTGACACCTAAATTTCGATATTCTCTGACAGTTTCAAGCGTCATCGTCGCCGGATTCATTTCCATTGTCAGTTCGATTTCGGATTCGACGGAAAATTTTTTGTGAATCGAATTTAAGATTTTTTCGAGCTGTGCGGGCGACAGCAAAGAAGGCGTTCCGCCGCCAAAGTAAATCGTTTCGATTTGGGATTTGGGATTTGGGATTTGGGATTTGAAATCTGAAATCTCATTGCAAAGGGCATTAACGTAACGCTCGACCGTTTCCGCATTTTTGAAAACATCGGTCGCAAAATCGCAATACGAACAGCGCGATTTGCAAAATGGAATATGAATGTAAATTCCTGCTTTCATTTAAAATCAAACAACGGATTACACGGATTTCGCAGACGAAAAATTTGTTAAATTCATCCAATCTGAAGCCATTTAGTTTTCCAACTGTTTTTCGAGCGAATGTTTCCAGGCATTTTCGAGTTCGGCGACGGAAGCGGAAATTTTCTCTTCGCCGTTAATTTTGATTTTCAACTCCGCGCCCGAAATTGTACCGATAGTTTCAAACGGCAAATCGCCGATGATTTCTTTTACTTTTTCCGTGTTTTCCGGCGTAAAAGTGATGATGATCCGCGATGGTGTTTCACCGAAAAGCAAGGCTTCGGCGGAAAGATCGCCGTCTGATAAATCAATTTCCGCGCCGATTGCTTGGCGATTCAATGAAGAAAAACAGTTTTCGGAAATAGCCACGGCAAGTCCGCCATCCGAACAATCGTGAGCCGAATTGATTAAAAGCGCGTCCGCCAAATTCAAACAAGTTTGCTGAACTTTGACCTCCAAATCTAAATCGAGTTCGGGCAGAATTCCGTTTTCGATCAGTTCGTCGGTCGTCAAACCTAAGATCGTTTGTGCGTATTCGCTTGCCGCCAAATCGTCTTTTGTTTCGCCAAGAAGCGCGATAACGTCGCCTTCATTTTTAAAGCCTTGCGTGATGATTTTCCGCACGTCTTCGATCAAACCGACCATTCCGATGGTCGGTGTCGGCAAAATTCCGCGACCGTCGGTTTCATTGTAAAACGAAACATTTCCCGAAATTACAGGTGTTTCAAATGCGCGGCACCCTTCTGAAATACCGTCAACGACTTCCGAAAACGACCACATAACTTCCGCACGTTCGGGTGAAGCAAAATTCAGACAATTTGTCACGGCAATCGGGCGCGCACCGACGCAAACATTATTTCGCGCACTTTCCGCAACAATCAATTTCGCTCCCATTCGCGGATTTATCGCTGCCAATTTACCGTTGCCGTCGAGACACATCGAGATTGCGCGCCGCGTTTCTTTGACGCGTACAACCGCCGCATCCGCGCCCGGCAAGATCGCCGTATTGGTGCGAACCATCGTGTCATACTGCTCATAAACCCAACGCTTTGAGCAAATATTCGGCGCAGCGAGAAGTTTTTTCAAAACTTGTCCCAAGTCCCAAGTCCCAAGTCCCAAGTCAATATTCTCTTTCAACTTGGGGCTTGAGACTTGAGACTTGAGACTCATTGGTCGATCATATTTCGGGGCGGCATCGGTCACGGTATCAACCGGAATATCGGCTTCCAAAATGCCGTTATGGAATACCTTTAAATGATGTCCTTCGACGACTTTGCCGATCACGACCGCGTCCAACTCCCACTTTTTGAAAATATCAACAACCTGTTTTTCGCGTCCCGATTTGGCGACGATGAGCATTCGTTCCTGCGATTCGGAGAGCATCATTTCATACGCCGTCATTTCGGTTTCGCGCTGCGGGACGAGGGTCAGATCAATCTCCAAACCGGTTCCGGCGCGCGAAGCCATTTCAACCGACGAAGAAGTCAGACCTGCCGCGCCCATATCCTGAATTCCGGCAATCGCGCCCGAACGCATCGCTTCAAGACACGCTTCTAACAATAATTTCTCCAAAAACGGATCGCCGACCTGCACCGTCGGACGTTTTTCCAACGCTTCTTCGTCAAATTCGGCGGAAGCCATCGTCGCGCCGTGAATGCCGTCGCGTCCGGTTTTCGCGCCGACGTAAAGAATCGGATTGCCGATGCCTTCCGCTTTACCGAAAAAGATCTGGTCTTTGCGAACAATTCCGAGAGCAAAAGCATTGACCAGCGGATTCAAGCTGTAAGATTCGTCAAAAACGACTTCGCCGCCGATGGTCGGAACGCCGAAACAATTGCCGTAATGCGCGATTCCGTCAACACAGCCTTTCAAAATGGATTTATTGCGTCGGTAGATATTCGTCTTGTCAGAACCGTCTGCGGTAGCGGGCGGGTTTTCTTTGAACTCAGAATTGCTTGCGCTTAACCCATCCGCTACCGCAGATGATTCTGACAATGGACCAAATCTGAGCGAGTTCATACACGCGATCGGGCGTGCGCCCATCGTAAAAACGTCGCGAAGGATTCCGCCGACTCCGGTTGCCGCACCCTGAAACGGTTCGATAAATGACGGGTGATTGTGTGATTCAACCTTGAACGCAACACACCAATCATCGCCAATATCAACAACTCCGGCATTTTCGCCCGGCGGAACAATAACCCGTTCGCCGCTTGTCGGCAGTCTTCCAAGGTGAACCCGCGAAGATTTGTAACTGCAATGCTCCGACCACATCACGGAAAAAATTCCGAGTTCGGTCATCGAGGGTTCGCGTCCCATTATTTCCAAAACCTTTTCGTATTCGGCGGGTGTAAATCCGTGTTGAGCGACAATTTCGGCGGTGATTTTTGTTTCGTTCATCTGTTTGTTTTCATCAAGAAAAATGAAACTGACATTTTAACTTTTTGAAGGTTTGATGTCGAATCCGTAACGAAAAAGAAAGGCGCAGAGTCTGAAAACTCTGCGCCTTTCACGTCGAAAATGTTTGAAATTCAAGCCTCTGCCGCCATTCCGTATTCCACCCATTCTTCCTTCGCCGGACCGTAAACGCCCGGCACACGCAAACCTGCCTGACGCATCAAAACCGTCATTTGTCCGCGATGGTGAATTTGATGAGCAAGAAGGGCGTGAAGCGTGATTCCTTTTTTCCAGTTCATTCCATACATCGGAATTTCATCGTTTAACTCTTCGTCTTTCCACGCTTTCCCGACCTCTTCGCCGACGAGGCGCGCGCCTTTTTCATAAGCCGCAATGATTTCCGCGAGATTCGGCATTTCGCCGCCTGCGGGAGAATCAATTTTGATTCCCGCCTGCCCGAGCATTTCGCCTAAAGTCACGGTAATATGCCACGCGATAAAGCCGAGCGAACGCCCGTCGTCGGTTACTTTTTGCGACAACGATTCATCAGTCAAAGCCCGAAAAATATTCAAAGTGTTTTCCGCTTCATAACCCCAATCGGTCTGAAAATCTGCGATTGAACGATACATAAATTTTTCTCCTTTAGATTTTTATTATGAAAGACTGTTGCAAGTATGAAACTAACACGGGAAAGAAAAAATTTCAAATTTTACAATAGACATCTTTCCAAAATAAACGTTGTATTTTCGAGATTTCGGCTCGGTTTCAACAGGCTTCGCGTGCGCTTCGCACGGTTTAGCCGCGACCGTTCACGGCGCGGTCAAATCTCGTAACATCTTGTGAAGGGCGTTTTAACGTCCTTTTTCGACGTTTTTGGCTTAAGCCCTCAAGAATAAGCCGAGTTAAAACGCGCTAAGGAATCAATTTCCGTCAAACCCGCGCCGTAAACGGACGCGGCTAACTGCCGCGAAGCGCGGAAAGCCTCGTAAACGAGGCTCAAAATCAACAAACTTCAAGATTCTAAAGCTATTTTATTTTGGAAAGTTGTCTAATCTGAAATTTTGATTACTGAATAGTTTTATTTTTGCATTGGTATGATCAATTTATCAATCTCGGCGCGCAAAATACCGGTCTTGATCTTGCCTTGTCTGAAATACGCGATTTCGCCTTTTTCGTCATACAAAATCGTGAACGGCAAACCGCCTTGCCAGTCTTTGGTGATCGAAGAAATAACCGCGCCTTCGTCTTCGACCTTGAGCAAATAGGCGGGCATTTTGGCTTTCATACGCGAAAGAAAGTTCGGCACATCGCGATTAATTTCCGCCAATTCGTCGAACGAAACGGTGATGAAATCAATTTTTTCTTTGTAGTCTGTGTCAATTTTTACGAGGTCTGGAAATTCTTCGCGGCACGGATCGCACCACGTCGCCCAAAAATTGACGAGCAGAGGTTTGCCATTCGTTTTGATGGCATTTTTCAAGCCGACTTCGTCAATCTGCGTGACTTTCGGCAAATTGACGATTTGTTTGGGCGGCATTTTTACCGTTTGAGTTTTTGGTTTGACGGTCTTCGGTTTGGTTTTTTGAGCAAACACTCCGAACGAAAAGATCTGGATAAAAACGAGTCCGAAAAATATTGCTTTTGTAAATAAAAAGTTTTTCATTAATTGTTAAAACTTGGGGTTTGATGGTTTTCTTGAGTCTTCTTAACGACTTTGAGGGAAATTCTTCCGCAAAACTCAAAGCCGCTGAGAAAACGGGTAAACAGATGAGCAAAAGTAATCAAGTATTTTGCTTCGTTCAGAGTTAGCGATTTATCGTGAAACCGCGAGGCGCAAGCGCGGCGGTTGTTCAAACTGAAGTTTGTACTCTGAACGAAAACAAAATACTAAGTTAAGTTTAACTAATCGGCTTTACGTTTGATCGAACAGCCAATCGCATTGATGTTTGTTTTTTCAATCTTCTTTCCGCTGAGCGAATCATCAAAAGCGACGCGCAAATAATTTTGTGTAATATTTTTGCCCCATTTGTCGTTGTCAATCGCGCCGTGATAGAGCAAAACATTATTTGCATCGAAATAATAAATTTCAGGTGTCACATTCGCGCCGAGTTTGTCTGCCAACACCGCATCTTTATCAATCAAAACAGGGAATGTATAGCCGACTTTTTCGGCATCCGATTTAACCCAATCGAGCGATTCGGTCGCATTGGAATTGATGCCGATAAAATTAATTCCTTTCGACTTGTAATCGGCGGCAATTTGGCTGATGCGTTCGTTATAGCCTTTGACGACCGGACATTGCGCCGAAAGAAAAACGAGCACAGTGCCTTTTTCGCCTTTCAAACTGTCAAAAGATTGTTCTTTATTATTTGTGTCGTTCAATTTGAACTTTTCCAATGTCGAACCGACCGTAAAACTTTGTGCATCCGCATCGGGACACAAAACAAAGACAATTGCTGTTAAGATCACAGCTAACAAAATACTTTTTCGCTTCATAAATTTTTACTCCTTTTAGAATGAATACTGTAAGCGTCAGTTTATCAACTTTACGCTTTTGATGACAAGTTTTATGACGCTTTTACGCGGGATTTAGCCGAAAGGTTTCAGTTCTGAAATTCTTTGAAATGAAAATTGTTGCGCAAATGAAATGAATGACGTTGTTCGCGCGAGATTCCCGGTAGAACCAATTTAAAAGTTGAGCACAGTTAGAGCGATGCGGAGCGCAATTAGAGCGATGCGGAGCACAGTTTGAGCATTGCGGAGCAGGGCAAGAACAATATTTTGCAAAACCATCAAAAAATTTCTATTATTTTCCGCAAAATATGTAAAAAATCACGCGCCGGTCGTCTTTTTTTGGCGGCCATTAGAATTTATTCATCGGGAATAAAAACCCGAACCTCGTAAACGCTGGCAACAGCACATCAAGCCAAACCTGCCAATTCCGATCCGCTTTAAACGCGATGTGTCCGCCAATGTCGAGGCAACGGATACCGAAAATCAAGCGAAACTGTTTCAATCCGCTTTGAACGCGATGTGTCCGCCAACTGGCTGGGCGTAGATATGGCTGGCGACGTAATATGGTTTCAATCCGCTTTGAACGCGATGTGTCCGCCAACTTCACTCTCGCCAATCACGACAAATGACACAGAAGGTTTCAATCCGCTTTAAACGCAATGTGTCCGCCAATTATTATCGCAAACTTAGTGTTCGCGGTGAAATATTGGAGTTCGTTTCAATCCGCTTTAAACGCGATGTGTCCGCCAATAGACGGCACTACTACACTCAAATGTGGAGGGGCTGATGAGTTTCAATCCGCTTTAAACGCGATGTGTCCGCCAATAAACTGGAAAAGCCAGCGGCAAAACCGAGGGCAAAAGTTTCAATCCGCTTTAAACGCGATGTGTCCGCCAATTAATAATACTGTTATTGATAATTAGACTTTGGACGAAATCCGTCCTAACTCACCCAAGATTTTGAGCGAGTTTTTTCTTTTGCTTGACTGATTTTCCACCGCTTCATTCTTTTTGCGATCCGATTTCGCTCAACTCTACTCCGGCTTGCCATTTTTTGACC
>JANPDZ010000105.1:0-9954 GCA_031431735.1 Acidobacteriota bacterium
AGACGCTGATTTCACGGATTGAACAGATTTCCGCTGAACCGATTTAAAATAATCTGTGCAAATCAGTTAAATCAGCGTTTTTCAGCATCTAATTTCTTACTTTTTACCAATAAAATTTTTATAAGAAAACCCTGTATTTGACATATAAATCTAAGCTGTATAAGTATTTAACTACTTTTTAAGGAACGACTAATTACCTTTTAGCCCTTTTACACTCTTACCCTTTGCAAATTTTTTTAAAATCAATAGATAGCTTGAGAAGAAAGGCGCGTCCGAAGCGAAGCCGCGACGCGCTTTTCTTCTCAAGCGGAGTTGGGGGCGAGCAGTCAATGCGATGAGGAGAAAAACCCGCCGCGTGAGCGGCACAAAAATAATTTTGAAAATAAAAGGGAAAGCGATGTTCGCCGGGAGCGCACGCATCCTTGCGTGCTACGTCGCGCTTCGCGGCGTAAAAGCGTTTGTATAGAAATCAAGTTGAATTTACGACGAGGCTTTTTGAACGCTTGCGCGTTCAGCACGCGGTGGATGCGTGCGCTCCCGGCGATGACAAATATTTGCTTTGCAAGTCAAGTCAAGATTGCGAAAGGCTTTTTACATCGCTCCGCGACGTTGCACGCAAGGATGCGTGCGCTCCCAGCGAACGACGCTATTTCTTTTCCTATGATCGGTTTAGAATTCCGAAAGGCATTTCCACATTACCATTTAGCAAATAAACATAATTTAGTTCTGTTCCTTTTCTGCTTCAATCATTTTCTGTGTCCATTTGCTTTGCGGGTATTTTTTCTTTAAAACCGCGCCGATTTGTTCGCGCAGTTCGTCGTTGTTTCCGCAGCCGTATTTTGTCCAGCCGTTGGCTTCCCACATTATAAAAAGACTTTCGGGAACGCGTTTGTCCAATGGCGCAAGTCGCGCCCATTCGAGAACTTTTTCGCCCAGAAACTTTGGCGCGTCGCCGATCGCGATAAGTTTTTTACGTTCGGCTTGCGCGGCATCTGATTGCAAGGCGGTCAGAAACATCGGTTTTGGCGGTAACTTGGCTTTGGCTTGCTCGCCTGTTTCTTCGTCGTATTCGGTATCATACGGCGCACACCACCAATCGTTCGCGTCAAAAGTGTCGAATTCATTGTCGGATTTGCCCATTCCGTCTTCGAGGAATGGACTGACCAACGGATTTTTCAAAATCAAATAATACGCCGCCCGTTGGCGGGCAACCGGAGTTTTTGCCAAAAAGATCTTGTCCATCAAATCTTTTAATTCGGGATGAAATTTGATGACTTCGGGCGCAATTTTCTGAACTGTCGCAAAATCATTGAGCAAAATAGCGCGTGTCCAGATAGAGATGGCAAACCGTTCGCGCAAGTAATCTGGCAACGCGGGCGATTTTTCGGCTTCGAGAAGGATTGTCAGCGGAAAATGCTGATTTATCAATTCAATCGTTTGAAAATTAAACATCGTTCGTTTTTCCCACATCTTTTCGGCGGCAAATCGTTCCTCGACTTCCTTGTCATATTCTTCACGGGTTTTGGTTTCATATTTCGGGTCGTAATACGATTTTGATTGTTCGATAAAATAATCAATTGTGCCGCTTTCGCCGTCCATATCATAGGCAAACGGTGTCAGCTGTGCGAATTTGAGAAAATCGTGGAGCGTTTCAGAAAGTTTCGCGCGTTGTTCGAGAAATTTATTGCGTGTCGAAATAGGTAATTCAAGCGTTGAATTCAGAATATCGTCCAACAATTTGCGCGCTTCCGGCGTTTTGCGTTGTTCGATCAGGATTCGCGTTTTGTGATATGCGATCGTCGGATAAGCTACCGCGGAACGGTCAATTTTTTCAGCCGCTTCGAGCAGACGATCTAATTCGGTCGAATTCGTGTCGGCTTTCGAAATCGCCGTCAGCAGCCACAGATCAGATTTTGTCTGACGAAATTGCGAAAGCGCGTAGAGATATGCCTCGGTATTGTTTATCTGAAAAGTAAAAAGCCAATTCGACAATTCGTCGAGCCGCAGATGATCGGGCAAGATCGAAAGCGAAAGTTTGTCCGAACCGGTATAACCGCCCTCGTATTCACCGCCCGAATTGCCGTCAAAACGCTGTAAATATGCCTCTTTTCGCGCATCGCGGACTTGTTGTTTCATTTTATCGGTCAAAGGCTTGCCGACAAGTGTTTCGGCTTTCGCGATTGTCTCGGCGTCGGTCGCGTCGGGACTGACGTAAAAGGTCCAGTTTTTCTGATAATCGTCAGAGAAAATTGAGATTTTCAGATCGCCTTCATTATGCGGCGGTTCAACCGTTGTAGTTGTATTGCTTACCGGCGTTGGCACAGGAGTTTGTGTTGAAATGTTTGAATTTGCATCAATTTCACGCTGTTTTAATTCTTCAATGCGCTTATCTTCGGCTTCGACCGATTCTTTCTCGAATTTATCAAGTAGCCAATTATAATCAATCAAATCCTGTCGAAAATTTGAACCGCCTTGAATGCCGATGGTTTGCGCGAGTTCGCGGACACGTTCCTTTGGGCGCAGACGGTATTTTATCAAGCCGATCATTCTTTCCGCCGAATCGGCAAACTTTCCGCCTTTGGTCGCGACGAGCGATAAAATTTGTTCAGATTCGGTGTATAGATCTTTCGATTTTTCACGGTCTTTGCTCAAACTTGCCTCGCGGATCAATGTTCTGCCAACGAGAAATTCCGCCGTTTCCTGCCACGGTGAATTGTAATCCTGCGCGATTTCGGCAAATCGTTTTCTCGCATCATCGTAATTCAAAGAATAAAATTCCGCCGCCGCCATCTGATATGCGCGGTCTTTTTGGAGCCACTCGGGCATTGATTCATTCGGCGCGTCGGGTATGGCTTTGCCGCTTGCGCAATTTTCAAAAACCTTATCCTGCGCTTTGACCCAATCTTTGACATTTTTGTCTTCGGAACCGTGCGAAGCGATTCTGTCGGAAAGGGTTTTCATCGCGGTTTCAAAGGCATTTTTCGTGCAATTCGGGAAAAAATCATAGCCGCCGTATTCGCGTTCGAGGTAAATATCGAGCGGTTTTTCTTCTTTGCCCATGACAGATTTACGCTTATCAACCCAAGCTTTGACGGTTTCGCTGATGTCGTCTTCCTGGTAAGACTGGTTTTTAAATTCGGCGTTCCAAACATCAACCAGTGCTTTCTGCTCGAGTTGAGAAAAACCACCGCCGTTTAAATACCGATAGGCGGCAATCAATACAATCCGTCTTTGCGTCGGCTTCAAAATACCGATCTTGCCCGCCGCGAAATTCTCGTATGGATTTTCGGGCGCGTGTTCATATTCAAAGATCGGCGAAATATATGACGGCCCGCACGGCAAAGCATTGGAAATAAATGCCAAAACAAGGATTGTTGAAACGAAACAACGGATTGTGTTTTTCATATTTTTTAAGATTTTGTAAAATTCGCATTATATTTTATTGCCCAAACCAATACGGAGTTTGTTTTGTCCAAACTGAATTCGGATAACTTTTGTGCAAAATGTCGAAAGCTTGTTTGGATAATTTAACAGTTTCAGCGTCCGTGCATCCGTAGCGCGTTGAACGAACGGCGAGATGCAAGATTTCAGGTGTTTGCGGATGTTTCGGGTTTTTGTTGACAAATTCGACCGCCCGCTTTGTTAAAAATGTCGCTGAATTTCCAAAAGAAATCATTTGTTGGTGTTCGCGTCCGGCGTTTGTTTTTTGCGCGGTTGTCAGAAAATCCGGATAAACCGACGGATATTTGAAATTGTAATTATCGTATCTGTCATTGGTTTTGGATTCTTCATTTTCAGCACACCACCAGTTTCCGCGGATGCTGTCAATCTCAGTCGGTGACGAATCTTCGCGTCCGTATCCGACCGGAACGTAAGGCTGGATGACCGGATAACGCAAAACGGCGATCAACGCGGCGGCTTCGCGGTTGATCGGATTTGAAGCGTTCGAATATTTGGTAAAAAGCGGCGCAAATTCCTTTGCCGTTTTCAACATCAAAGGCGTAAATTCGCGTTCGATCGCTTGATTTCGAATCATAAAAGCGCGAGTCCAAACCGCGATAATCAAAAACCTTTTCAAATGTTCGGGCAATTGCGGCAACAACGCCGCTTCGCGCAAAACGGAAAGCGGAACTTTTTCGTTGAGAAAAGCGACCGCATCCATATCAAACATCGAGCGGTTTTCCCACGCGGCTAAATATTTATCGTCTTTAAGGCTTGTTCCTTCTTCTCTGTTCGTCTCATCCCAATCAAACATCGCGGCTTTGCGCGGCGCGTATTTGAGAAACTCGGCCAAATTTTCCGCAAAGATCATTCTTTGTGCTAAAAATTTGTTCTGCGTCGAATGTGGAAGCGTTTTTAGGTCATTGGCAATCGCGGCATCAAATATTTGCTTTGCTTCGGCGCGTTTTCCGGTTTCGAGCAAAAGCCGGATCTGATGATACCGAACGGTTGCAAACGCCGGCGAATTGCTTTGAATTTTGGCGGCTTCGGTCAAAATTTCCGGCGTTTGCGTTGATTTTGAATCGGCTTTGGTAATGGCGGCGACAAACCATTGCAGCTTGCCGGTTTCCTTCCATTTTTCAAAGGCATGCGCGAAACCGTCAGCGGCTTGATAAGTGAAAATCCAATCGGTTAAATCGGCAGTGCGCAAATCAGCAGGTAGATCACGAAGTTTCAGAACATAATTGTAATCATATTCCTTGCCGGCTTTTTCGGCTTCCTGACTGTCAATTTCTGAGCCTTTTGCTTCGGCTTGGCTGGCGGCGTAATCCAAAAGCAATGTGTAATCGGTCAAATCGTTGTAGATATTTTGATCTTCGGTCGAACGCCCGAGCAAATCGGCTAATTCTTTTTGGCGTTCCTGCGGAATCATTCGATATTTCACCAAACCGAGCAACCGAAATGCCGACTTGTGAAACTCGTTCATCGAATTGTCGGCTAAAATATTTTGAAGTTTGTCGGCGGCTTTCTGCAAAAGTTCCTTTTTGTCCTTTACTGCCTGCACTTTTGCCGATTCATCTTCCGAATCTTTGATAAAACTAGCTTGCCGGATAAATGTTCGTGCCGCGACAAATTTTGCCGCAGATTTCCAAACCGAACTTTCGTCTGCCGCGATCTTTTCAAATTTTTCCCGCGCCGCGGCGAAATCACCTGCATAAAATTGCATCGCGGCAATTTGATATTGACGGTCTTTTCTTAGCCAATCAGGAGAATTTTCGCCTAATGATTCAAGAATATTGCTTGCGCCGCCGCAATTTGAAAAAACCGCGTCCTGACCTTTCAGCCATTCTTTGACGATTTCATTAATTCCGTATTTGGCGAGTCGGTCTTCAAGTGTTTTAGCTGCATTCTCAAAAGCACCGGGCAGACAATTCGAAAAAGAATAATATTCGTCGGCAATTCGTTTTTCCGTCTCTATATCTCTTTTTTCGTTAGTGACTTTGGCTCTCGCAGCCGACCATTTTTCAAAATAATCAGGCAATGTTTCTTGACCCGAACTATCGGTTTCGGACTTGTCGTTAATCCCCCGACGATAGAAAATTTGCGTTTCCATCGCGGCAACAATCTGTTTTTGCTCTTCCTTTGTGAGTGTTAAATTATTGAGTTGACGATAAAAAACAAACAGAGACATGCGCCTGAACGAAGCGGGAACGATACCGGTTTTGCCGTTTGTAAAATCGAGAAGCGGAAAATCGGCGTGCGTTTTCAGACTAAAGATCGTCGCCAGCGTGAACGGTCCGCAGGCGTTCACATTCGGCAAACTGCCAAAGAAAAATACAAAAACCAAAGCAATTGAAACAACGAAACGAATTGAATTTTTCATAACTAATTCAGTTTATCCAAATCTCTTTTTTCCCAGGCTTTGGATTTAAAATAATAAATACGTCTTTCCGGTTTGAATTTGATATTTAACGGCTCGTCAATCGAAATGCCATAACTTCCGCGACAGAGCGGTTCGCGCCAATCGTTATCTTTTGCCAAAAAATCACGGATTGATTTGTCGTCGGCACCCATCACAAAAGCCATCGGCACGGCTTCGTCAATCGGAAAATCATTGAACCAACTGTCGCCGACGCACCATGAAGCGAGCGAAGTTATCGTCAGCGGCGTGTTTTCGGGCAATTCTTTTTTCAGATCGTTTATCAAACCGCGATAAAAATTTCTTTCTGAAACAACGACATCAAAATCAATCTGAATTGCTTTGACATTGGGCAATTCTAACGTTTTTTTGACAAGTGCGACAATCTTTTTTTTCTGTTCATCGGAAAGCGACGGGCGTTTACTGTTTTCCTTGACGGTTTCAATGCGTGTGACCGCGATCAGATAAATATTCGGCGGCAATTCAAGAGGTTGCCGGCGCGGATTAAAAATTACTTCCGTCTGCTGTAAATTCAATAACTGCGCCAAAAATGCGACACCAAATTTTTCCGGGTCGAGAAATCGCAGATCTTCTTTTCGTTCCCACGCCCAAAGGATTTTTTTCGGCATTTCAGAATTTAGTCTTTCGTTCACTGAATTTTTGGAATTGCAAGAAAAACACATCGCAACAAAAATCAGTATTGAGAGAAAAGTTTTAGGCTTTTGGAAAAACATTGGTGTCTCAGATTATAATTGAAAAGCTGTAAATTCTAAAGATTAGAGTTTGGGTAACGAGGCTTAATATTGTTATACTTACAAAAACTGAATGACCATTCATTTTTTAAGAGGAAATTATGATTGAACGCGAACAATTGGAAATGGACGTGGTATTTGTCGGCGCAGGTCCGGCAAATCTGGCAGCGGCATTACATCTCAAAGCGAAAATTGCCGAACACGACGAATTTATTGAAAAAGGTGTCAAAAAAGGGCGCAAGATCGGCGATTTGGAAATTGCGATCGTCGAAAAAGGCGCATTTGTCGGCGCGCATATTTTGTCGGGCGCGGTGATGGATCCGATCGCGATTCGCGAATTAATGCCTGATTTTCTCGAACAAGGCTGTCCGGTTGATTCGGCAGTCACGAAAGACGCTTTTTGGTATCTGACCGAATCGCGCGGCATTAACTCGCCGGTTGTGCCGCCGCCGCTCAAAAATAAAGGAAAATATATTGTTTCGCTCAGCAAAGTCTGTGAATGGCTCGGCGAAAAATGCGAAGAAGCGGGAATCAACATTTTCCCCGAATTTCCCGCGTCCGAAGTTCTTTACGGTGAAAACGACCGCGTGATCGGAATTCGCACCGGCGACAAGGGAATTGACAAAGAAGGAAAACCGAAAGGGAATTTTGAAGCGGGCGTTGATCTGCTGGCGAAGGTGACGGTTTTGGGCGAAGGCTCACGCGGTTCGTTGGCAAAACAGCTTATCCAAAGACTCGGGTTAGATGTTGGCAAAGAAGTTCAGGTTTTCAGCCTTGGCATTAAAGAACTCTGGGAAGTACCGGCCGGAAATTTTGAAGAAGGAAAAGTCGTTCACACACTCGGATTTCCGTCTGACACCGATACTTACGGCGGCGGCTGGATTTACGGGATGAAAAACAATGTCATTTCAATCGGGTATGTGACGGGTTTGGATTATAAAGACCCGAACATTGATCCGCACGCCGAATTTCAAAAGTTCAAAACACATCCGAAGGTCGCCGAAGTTCTGGCGGGTGGAAAAATGATTAAATACGGCGCGAAAACCATCAACGCGGGCGGATATTGGACGATGCCGCGCCTTTTCGCAGACGGCGTTTTGCTCGTCGGTGATTGCGCTTCGTTTTTGAACGGTCAGCGCATCAAAGGAATTCATACGGCGATGAAATCGGGGATGCTGGCGGCAGAAACGATCGTCAGTGCATTTGAACACGAAGATTTTTCGTCCAAGACGCTCAAACATTTTGAAGAAAAGGTAAATCTGAGCTGGATTTACGACGAACTTCATCCGGTTCGCAATTTCCACGCAGCTTTTCAATCAGGCCGTTGGTCGGCACTTGTTAATACGGGTTTACAGTTTTTGACCGGCGGATTGGCCTGGGGATTTATGCCGAAAGAGCATCATATTGCCGGACACGAACGGATGGAAAAACTTGGCGAATATCCAAATAACGGCAAGCGTTATGAAAATCTGAAATTCGATAAAGAGTTGACTTTTGATAAAGTGACGGACGTTTTTCACGCAGGCGTCGCGCACAACGAAGACCAACCTTCACATCTGCATGTTCTTGATACCGAAATTTGCGCGACACGCTGTGCCGAAGAATACGGCAATCCGTGTCAGAGATTTTGTCCGGCGGCGGTTTATGAGATGGAATTTAACACGGGCAGCGAACGCAAGGAATTAAAGGTCAATTTTTCAAACTGTGTTCATTGCAAAACCTGTGATGTTGCCGATCCGTATCAAATCATTAATTGGGTCACGCCCGAAGGCGGCGGCGGGCCGAATTATAAAGGGATGTAGCAGTACGATTCAGAACATTAATGAAACTGTCAGAAAAATCACACTGCAAAATTGAAGATTTTTTTCGGGAAAATTTGGCGGACGAAAAGTTTCGGTTGCCGCCAATTATTTTTTATTCGGGAAGTTTTACGCGAATCTTGACGAGATTGCTGGATATTGGCGGAATCACGATCGGAAAACGCATTTACATTGCTCCTGATCATTTCTGGCTGTGTGAAAACCAACTTTTAAGGCTTGACGAAAAACTTGCCGTTCACGAAATAACGCACGTTCTGCAATATCGCCGCGAGGGTTTCTGTCGGTTTCTTGGGCTTTATCTAAGAAGTTATTTTACAAATCTATTGAAAAAAAAGAAATGGGATTTACATGCGCGAACCGAGGCCTATTTTGAAATTCCGTATGAAATCGAGGCGCGAAAAACCGCCTCCAACTTTGTTCTTTGGAGCAAAAAGCGAAAATTTGAATAAGTTTACTGTTTTGTCGAAAATTGTATTTCGGACAATGTCTCAAAATTAATCTTGCCATTTTCGAGTTCTTTCATGGCAATACGTGTCGATTTGGTTTTTCGAGGGTCTAAGTCGACACGCGGGGTTGCGCCGCGTTGAAGTTGCTTGCTGCGTTGCGCGGCTAAAATTATCATTCGATATTTTGAGTCAATTGCCGGTTGCGTTTGCGGTTCGCTTGTTTCGGCATTTTCTGCATTTTCAGTGGTTTCTTCTGTTTCTTTTATCATATTTTCAGCCATAATCTCATTGATCTCCAAAGGTATTGAATTTGGAGATGTCGAAACTACCTAGAATACCTTGAATCGCCTCGGTTTGTCTATTGAGATTGAGTCTTTCAGCTAAAATTATCGTTTGCAAATCGGATGTTGCCTTTAATCGGTCGGCATTGATGACAATATATTGAAACTCCTGAAACTTTTGAACTTCGTTAAAAGAATTTCTTAAACGCAAAGCTAATGTTTCACTTGTTTCGGTTGCGCGGGCAATCAACCTTTCGCGTAAAATTTGATAAGACGGCGGAAGTATAAAAATGCTGACGGCTTCCGGAAAATCTTTCATAATGTTTTCCGCCCCTTGCACATCAATTTCCAAAATCACATCGCGTCCGTTGTCAATTTCCTGATTGACACGGGTTTTTGAGGTTCCGTAAAAATTTCCGTGAACCGTTGCGTATTCGAGAAACTCCTTTTGTTCGATCAATTTCACAAAAACCGCACGCGAAACAAAAAAATAATCGCGTTCATTTTCTTCACCCTCACGCATCGCCCGAGTCGTGTATGAAACCGAATAACCGATATTCTCAGTAGTTTTCAGAACTTCTTTGATCAAAGTTCCTTTGCCGCCGCCCGAGGGCGAACTGATGATGATTAAATTACCTTTCATTTTAGTAGAGAGTAGAGAGTAGAGAGTAGAGAGTGGAGATTCAGAACGAATTTCTTTACTCTCCACTCTCTACTCTCTACTCTTTACTTATTCAACATTTTGCACTTGTTCGCGGATTTTCTCAATCTCCGATTTTATCGTCAGCGCATTTT